>NZ_JACJQU010000009.1 GCF_014696825.1 Anabaena sphaerica FACHB-251
TTCCTGACCAACCTACGAATACGAAGCGATCGCGCTTTAACCAGTCGTCTAGTACGTCAAACCACCCTCTTGAGGGGGCGCGTCCAACTGCGATGGTCATTAGAAAAAATCTCCAAATGTTTATAAGTACAGGTTTTATCTGTCTATAGATGGCTATGACATAACCGCCTATAAGCAGAAATTTAACCGGGTTGTTAATCCAGTTTACAATTTTTTACGCTCTCTAATCATAATAGGTGCAAATCTCTAATTTTTCCAGGGATGAGGGAAATAATTTCGTCTGTTAGTAACCTGTGAGCCTGCCAGAGCAACGAAACAACGATATAAAACGAAATCTCATAATTATTCCCCCCTTTCACAGTCAACACCGAATCAACCAGGTAACGCTAGAATTAGTCCTACAATCAGTGAAATGTGATTAATTCTAAATGTTTACCATCGACTTAAGCATCAAAAATACTGCTTTCCCGATATCAGTACAACGTAAGTCCACTGAAGATGCGGAAGCTGTTTATCAGCTGATTCTGGCAGCTATGCGCTCTGGCAACCCTGATATTGTGGAACTCAAGTGCGAAGGCAAAACAGAGAAAAAAATTGCTGTCCGCGCTAGTGAAATTTCGGGAGTACAGATTGTACAGAAAGATGGTACAGCCATCGGTGGCACTAGACCACCCGGATTTTTCGCCTTAGCCACTGAGTAACCAAGGTGTAAAAATGTCGGCAGTAGGCATTGAAGTTAATAATTTAAACTTCTTATGGCCGAATGGGGAGCAAGCAATCAAATCTTGCTCTCTCAAAGTCCCTAAAGGCGAATTTTGGATGCTTTTAGGTACTAATGGCAGTGGAAAATCAACTCTCCTCAGACTGATAGCTGGGTTATTAGCTCCCCAGTCTGGCGAAATTGGCATTTCACCCCCTGTTGGTTTTGTCTTCCAAAATCCTGATCATCAATTAGTTATGCCAACTGTTGGTGCTGATGTAGCTTTTGGATTGGTGGAAGAAAAATTACCTCCTGCTATGGTAAGAGCTAGGGTGGAGGAGGCTTTAGGGGCGGTAAATTTGCTGTCTTTACAACGTCGTCCTATCTATGCTCTTTCTGGTGGACAAAAACAGCGAGTAGCAATTGCTGGTGCGATCGCTCGTCACTGTGAAGTCTTATTATTAGATGAACCCACTGCTTTATTAGATCCAGATAGTCAACTAGATTTGGTAGCTAGTGTTCGTCGTTTGGTTAAAAGTCGTGGTATTACGGCTTTGTGGGTAACTCATCGTTTAGATGAGTTAAATTATTGTGATGGCGCTTTTTTATTAGAAAGAGGTTCTTTAGTCGATGCTGGAGAAGCTGAACGTCTCAAACAGCGACTGATGACAACAAACAAAGAAACCTCCTGAACAAACCCAATCTCTGGTTTGGCAATATTCACAAGAAACTTCATCATCAAAAATTAATGACCAGATACCAGAAAACAGTTTGCTGTATAGGTATCTGGTTTTTCAATATGGAATTTTGACAACTGAGAAAAATTATTTATTTCTATGGATAAGAACTGCGATAAGCCTTATTCTTAGGGGATTTTTCCAATTTTTGCCTTCTGTCTTAAGGTTTAGTTCTGCCCTAATGAAGGATTTTTTCTTCTCTGTAGCATAGTGTTACAAGTGTTGCTTCAATTACTATAAGTCTTATGAATGATTTTTGTTAACTCTAGATAATTGTGATTAAAAACCATGCCCCGTTCTATCATTCCATCCATTTTGTTAGTGGATGGCTACAACATTATAGGTGCTTGGCCTTGCTTAAAAAAAACTCGTGATGATGCCGGACTAGAGGCAGCACGGGGGGAATTAGTTGAAGCTATAACCAATTATAGCGCGTTCCAAGGGTATGAAACTCAAATAGTTTTTGATGCCCAATATCAAAACACCGCCAGCAATAGAGAAACTATTACAGACTTTCTCACAGTTCATTACACAGATTTTGGCCAAACCGCAGACACTTATATAGAAAAAGCCTGTGCGGGTTTGCGTCACCAAATCGCACAATGTCTAATTTCTCGCGTCATTGTGGCTACATCAGACCGAGCGCAGCAATTGATGGTTCAGGGGTATGGTGCTGAATGGTTGTCAGCGCAACAACTATGCGGTGAAGTAGACTCTACGGTCTGTCGGATGCGTCACAGATATCAACCACGCAAACAATCCAAAAGCAGGTTTTTAGCTAATGCTATTGATGCTAAGGCCAGGCAGAAGTTAGCGCAATTGCGAATGGGATTGTAACTCAGAGTATCAGGAAATGGCTGGATTGCTCTTTTGGAGCGGCTTTGCGCTGGAAAAAATTATATATTTCAGCAGGCTGCAAACTAAATAAAAAACTAAATAAAAAAAAATTTCCAAAGTAGTTGACATCATCTGGTTTTAAGTTTAATATAGTAATCGTTGCGAGCGTTCCTCAGTAGCTCAGTGGTAGAGCGATCGACTGTTAATCGATTGGTCGCTGGTTCGAATCCGGCCTGGGGAGTTGAAAAAATAGAGCATAAAGCATGAAGGAAGAAAAAATTTCCGACTTCATGCTTTTGATTTTTATACCTACTAAGGTGATGTAGAAATCGTGATTAAGCATTCGCTGAGTCTAATAACTGTGCTGTAATTTCAATCCGTTCCAGTCCAAAGTTGGGAGTTAGGGAAGCAGCTTTGAAACCATGAGAGATCATACTACGTAATTTAGAAGGAGTCAGGAGTCAGGAGAATTGTATAATCAGGAATCAACAGATTCGAGATTCTATAAAAAATATCAAGCATGATGCTTAAATTCTTATGTATTCTGCATTCTGTACTCTGTATGCTTAATCCTCACAGTATGTACGCAGAAATATTTAGTTATTTGTGAAGACGAATAAAATCGCTGCATACTATTTCTGTTGCCCATTCCCTGTTACCTCTTCTAACTAGATAATTGATTTTACATATAGCAACCGCCAAGGTGATTAGGACATCAACAGATCATGAAACTCCTTTCACAACAGAGCTTTACTCCTAACTCCTGACTCCTGCTATACTTCTCACTTCATAACCTTAATTATAAAAGTAGCTAATTTCACAAATCCTATTCGATAAAATGTTTACCTAAATTGCATCTGATGACCGCTAAATCATGCCCATTAAAGATAGTAAGAATAATATTTATATAGGAGAAAAAAATATTTTTTTGAACCTTATAAAAAACTGATATCTATGTTATTGTGAGGATAGGAATCAAAAACATAAAAGTTCAAAAGACTTCAAGTAGAAACTGAGGTAATCTCAACTAAGTTCTTTTGTTCTGGTAAATCCACTTCAAATTGTTTATCTTTTCTTTATGTCAAGATAAAACCAGATGAATTAGAAGAGTTACCCTCGTAACAACTTGAAGTCAATCAGAATTCCTTTGAGTATGTGCCACTAAGAATTGGCTAACGAGATAACATTATCTATCAGATGATATTAACCTTGGAGTTTGGGAAGAAAGACTCTTTGAGGCTGTCTGGTACATATATAGTCATCAGAACTGTTAGCGACTTAGCATAAGTAAGAAAAAGTATTCTTAACCGTGAATTATGATCACAATGGGATTTATCCTCCTGTGTCAATCACGGTGAGATTTATTGATTCTGAAAAATATCTAAAAGTAACATCAATATCGCAATTTTCCAGAACTTAGGAAAATCTTTTGCTGGACTGGAAATGAGAATTTTTTGACCGCAATAACCCAAGCAAAATCGCAGAAATGGTAGCAATCATTGAGAGTGAAATGCAATGTTAGTTGATTGGGTGGTTCAGGGGGAAAATCTGCTCAAAGGTGAATCCCTATTGTAACCACTCTCCAAGATTAAACATCCTCAGAGGATGCCGTAACAACAAGCGATCATGCCGAATTTAAGCTGTTGAATACTTCTTGATTAGGAGATGTGGATTTCTTCTAAATAAATTTCCAGTATCCATTTCTTGTTTTCCTAAAAAAGTTGAATGTGCGTTTGGTAGTGCCTTTAGTATGCCTTAAGTCGCTATACAAATTCTGCTTTCTAAACGAACAACAAACATCTCAAACCAAGTTTCCGACCATCAACAAAACAATTGTAGGAATAAACTCATCATGGCTACTGACGGAAATATTAGACAAATTGCATTCTACGGTAAAGGTGGTATTGGTAAATCTACCACTTCTCAAAATACCCTTGCTGCTATGGCAGAAATGGGTCAACGCATCATGATTGTAGGTTGCGACCCTAAAGCTGACTCTACCCGTTTGATGCTTCACTCTAAGGCTCAAACCACCGTTCTTTCCTTGGCTGCTGAAAGAGGTGCTGTTGAAGATTTAGAACTTCATGAAGTAATGTTGACCGGTTTCCGTGGTGTTAAGTGCGTAGAATCTGGTGGTCCAGAACCCGGTGTAGGTTGTGCAGGTCGTGGTATTATCACCGCTATTAACTTCTTGGAAGAAAACGGTGCTTACCAGGATTTAGACTTCGTATCTTATGACGTACTAGGTGACGTTGTATGCGGTGGTTTTGCTATGCCAATTCGGGAGGGCAAAGCACAAGAAATTTACATCGTGACATCAGGTGAAATGATGGCGATGTACGCTGCTAACAACATCGCTCGTGGTGTTTTAAAATATGCTCACTCCGGTGGTGTACGTTTAGGTGGCTTGATTTGTAACAGCCGTAACGTTGACCGGGAAATCGAATTAATCGAAACCCTGGCAAAACGTTTGAACACCCAGATGATTCACTACGTACCTCGTGACAATATTGTTCAACACGCGGAATTGCGTCGTATGACTGTTAACGAGTATGCACCTGATAGCGATCAGGGTAATGAATATCGGACATTGGCTAAAAAGATCATCAACAACAAAAATCTGACTATTCCTACACCTATCGAGATGGAAGAACTAGAAGAGTTGTTGATTGAGTTCGGTATTCTTGAAAGTGATGAAAATACTGAAAAGCTAGTTGGTAAAGCAGCTACTGAAGCACCAGTAAAGAAATAGTACCAACAAGTAATTAAGGCTTGACTTTGGGGAGGGTTACTCCCACCCTTTCCCCAATTTATAGAGTCAAAAAGATGTGAAAATTCAAATCTGTTTTTTCACATCTAATTTGCATTATTTAGGGGAGCATTATTTAGGCAAAATAACTGCATCATCAGAGTTATATGCTATTCATGTATGCAAATTAGAAGCCTTTTTGCTTTCCTGTTTTAACCAGATATGCTTCCTGAATCTAGTTTCCATTCATGCTTGAGTAGTTGCTGGTAGCTTGTTTCCTGAATCATCATCTGTTCGTACAGCTTGAGTAGAAATACCTGAGCTTGTTCACGAGACATTTGCTGTACTTGATCACCAAAAATTCTGAGGCTAAATTCTTGCTCTAAAGATAATTTTATGGGCTGATTCATCGCTGGCTCCTATGCCCAATTGGGGCAAAAATAAAGGGTCAATACTGGCTATCTAAGTTTTGAGCAGTCATACACCCATTGAGTTTGAGGGCATTCCCTTATTGAGGGGTGTAGCGCATGAATTTGATTTTTCACGAAGTTATGTTAACAAGTATAACGAATTATTTACAATTCTGACGTGATGGGAGTCAGATAAACATGAAAAAAGATGACCAACTAGTGATACACCACGTTAGTCCTGAAGTGAGACAGTTGATAAAGCTTTATGCGGCTGTTAATGACTGTACACAGGCAGAGATGTTGGAGCGTATTGTTTTGGAGTGGCACGCGCAACAAAGCCTAAGTGAAAGACCTCCAGGTAATGAGGATGAATAGGTTTATTCACACTGCCTAATCTCCCCACTATTCCGTGAAGGAGAAATAATTCAAGTATGAAAAACTACTGTGAGCAAGGGTAGAAAAGCAAATAGAAAGATATGCCAGGACTGTAATTGAGCTTCTGAAGTTGGTTCTGGTGGTGTTAATAAAGCGTCTATTCTTTGTTCCAACCGATCAACCCCAGAAGAACCCAACGCTGCACAGCAAACTTCCGATGCTAGGGGTTGACTACTCACTACTAATAACAAAGATTCGGCTAATACCAACGGATCTACTTGGGATGCTGCATAACTATCAGCCCGTAATTCTCGCAACATTAACAATTCTTGCCATAAAGGTTCTGTATTGGGCAACCAAGCGGTGCAGGAACGCACCCAACCCAGCCAAAAGAACCAGAATGTATCCCTGTATTGATAATGCCCTTGCTCATGTGCCAAGACGCTTTCTAGGTGGTCTGGGGAGAGAGTTTCTAGTAATCCTTGACTAACTACTAGTTCTGGTTGCCAAAAACCCATTTGACCTGCAAATAAAGCCTCAGTTTCTAGGAGTCGGACTTGTTTACCAGCTAGATTTATTTGTGGACATTCATGGGCTGATTTGACAGATTTCCAACCTTGGAAAGCCAGCTTAATGCCCAGGATATTAAAAAAGCCCAGGAAAATTAATGCTAGTAGATAACTGAAGGAATCTGTATACATTCCTCCCATTTTCCCTTGTGTACCCATGCAGACAACTGCTGTTGCCGTCATGAAAATGAGTAGGGGGGGAAAGAGGAATAAAAATAGCGATCGCTCCCACCGCAAATGCCAATTACCTTGGGGTATGTTGGCGAAATATCTTAAGCTGTAGGCAATGGTTACAGCAGTGAGGATCATGAGTAGATGCATAATTCTATTTTTCTCCTCTGGCTTCCCGTGCGGCTTGAATGCGTTTAGCGATCGCTTCTATTTGTTCACTAGCAGCTTCATCTAAACTATCTGCAAAGGCAGCCACAACATCGGGATTTCCCACTGCTAAAAATCGCTGTAATTGATCATGGGCTTTAATCATTTCTGCTTGTTTCTTAGTCAGCAATGGCCGCCAATAAAATGCTTTTCCCTGTTTATCGCAAGCTAACCAGCCTTTTTCTGTGAGACGACGCAAAACGGTGGTAACGGAAGTATAAGCTAATTCGCGGTTAGGATCTGTCAGAATGCGATCGTGTACATCTTTGACTGTTGCTGAACTCAGTTCCCAGACAATACTCAAAATTTCTGCTTCTAAAGGACCAACAGATAGTTGTTTAGGACGGTAATCTGGTAATGGAGCCATGTTGATAATTTTGGTGGGGATGTTCTCTATATTTTTAGGTTACAAGCTGATCGTCGCTTTGCTTCAATTAAAAATGCAAAATTAAACATTACAAAACGGAACTTTTGGAGCATATTCTTAAGCGAATTGTGAACGTATCCCTTCGGGAGCCGTAGGCTCTAGCATCTTAGAGGATTTTTCACTACACTATGGCTATAGCTTGCGTGACGACGTAGGAGTCATAGGCCACTTAGGACGGTAATCAGTAATAGGTGAGAAAATACACATCCTAAATCTTGTAAATCCCCAAATCCTGGAAATCAAGATATGGCTTGCGCCACGCTACGCTATTAGACCATTCCCTGCTTTTTCTATCTTTTCGATTAGAAGAACTAATACCAAGCCTGAAAGTTTAAAACCTTGCTCAATAAGCTTTGTAGAATTTCTTAGTATTTTTGTATTAATGAAGATATAGAGTTTAGTATAGCCAGTTGGTGACATGAAGTAGGTAAAATATAACCGCAGTAGTATAGAGCAGGTATATCTAGCCCGTGAAGATATTTGTATATCATACTCCAGAATTAACCCCAACTGATGAAGCGCCAGAATGCGCGATCGCCGTCGATGTCCTGCGAGCCACTAGCACAATGGCGACAGTTTTAGCGGCTGGAGGCGAGGCTGTGCAAGTCTTCAGCGATTTAGACCTACTAATGGAAGTTAGCGATAAATGGCCTGCCGAAAAACGATTACGGGCTGGAGAAAGAGGGGGTGGTAAGGTAGCGGGCTTTGAGTTGGGTAACTCTCCCCTAGATTGCACCGCAGAACTGGTACAAGGAAAACGGTTATTCATTAGTACCACTAATGGTACTCGCGCCTTACAACGGATACAAGATGCCCCGATTGTCCTCGCAGCTGCTTTAATCAATCGGGCTGCGGTGGTGCAGTTTCTCCTAGAAAAACAACCAGAAACAGTCTGGATTGTTGGTTCTGGCTGGGAAGGCAGTTTTTCTCTAGAAGATACCGTTTGTGCGGGTGCGATCGCTCACAGCATTTGGCAACAAACTAATTCTCCCTTAGAAGAATTAGCTGGTAATGATGAAGTCAGCAGTGCGATCGCTCTTTATTCTCAGTGGCAAAATGACTTATTGGGATTATTCCACCAAGCTAGTCATGGTCAGCGATTATTACGCCTGAAATGTTTAGAAGATTTAAAATATTGTTCCCAAACTGATATTTTAGATGTTTTACCGATTCAGCAAGAACCCGGTGTTTTAAAAAGTCAGAATAAATAATTAAAAAGGAGTCAGGAGTCAGGAGTCAGGAGTCAAAATTAATATTTCTCCCCGTCTCCTCATCTCCTCTGAACCCTTACTTAATTGTCGATAATGATATACCTAACCAACCTAAAAAGTTTTCTTGCTGAGTAGAATTAGGATTTTCTACTGGACGCAACTGATATTTATGAGGATGTTGTTTTCCTAAAATAACAGAATAGTTACGCAGTTCGTCTTGGTGAAAAACAGTGATTTGGATAGAATCATTTGGTTGATAATCCTGCAAACGTTCACTTAACTGATTTGTTCCTACTTTGATTCCATCAAGAGCTAATAGCTCATCCCCAGCATCAATTCCTGCTGTCTTCGCAGGTGAATTCATCTCCACAAATTTAATTATCTCTCGTCCATTTTCAGTTTTTATCCTCACACCTAAATAAGGTTCTTGCTCACATTCTTCTACCAATTGCAACCCAAAAGGTTCTAAATAATCATTAAATGGTAAATCATCGAGTCCATCAATGTAGCGTTTAAAGAAATCAGATAAATCTATTCCAGCTACCAATTCAATCACATCCTGTAATTGTTCTGGAGTATAACCAATTTCTGATTTACCAAATTGCTCCCACATTTTCACCATCACATCATCTAGAGAACGCTGATTACTATGACGAAAGCGAATTAACAAATCCAGTAACAGTGATAACATTTCTCCTTTTAAATAGTAAGAAATTTGGGAATTGCCACTATTAGCATCTGGACGATATAGCTTAATCCAAGCGTCAACACTAGATTCAGAAAGTGTTTGTACCATCCTCCCTGGGGTTTTTAGATATTTGGTGATTTCTTGATTCAAATGATTAAAATATGATTTAACATCATAAATTCCTGCCCGGAAAGGAATTACCAAATCATAGTAACTTGTGGTTCCCTCACAAAACCAGAGAGATGGCGTATAGTTTTCTTGATCGTAATCAAAAACCTCCAACGCTTTGGGGCGAATTCGCTTAACGTTCCACAAGTGAAAAAACTCATGTGCTACTAATTGAATAAATCGTTCATACTTATCTTGAAGACGAAATCCAAACCGATGATAAATTAATGAACAGGAATTTTTATGTTCTAATCCGCCATAAGCTTGGTTAAATAAATGCAGTATAAACACATATCTTTGATATGGTAAACCACCAAACATTTGTGCTTCAAACTCAATAATTTTCTGAAAGTCCTCTAGCAGTTTTTGGGGTTGATAGTTTCCCTGTCCCCAGACTGCTAATTCATGAGGTTTTCCTAATACCTCAAAGTGAAATAATTGATGGCTACCAATTTCAAAAGGAGTATCAACAAGAGTATCAAAATCCGCAGCTAAGAAGGTATTGGCTTCTTCAGTAACTGCTGGTAAACCTGTTGTTACCTGCCATTCTGGGTGTGGTGAGACGATGGTAATATGAATTGGTTGTTCTTCCCAGCCGGGGATTCTCAAAAACAGGGCTGCACCGTTAAAATAACCGTGAGTAGCATCTAAATGATTGGTGCGTACTGATAGCTCATTGGCAAAAACGCGGTAACGCAGGATAATTTCAGAAACATTACCTTTTTCTACCTGCCAGTGATTTTTACTGATTTTCCGCCACGACAAAGGTTCAGATCCGGCAAAGGCAGCAAAATCTTGTAAATTCTTGGCGTATTCTCGCACCAAGTATGATCCTGGTGTCCATACTGGCATTTTCAAATCAAGAATTGGCAATGGGTAGTTTACAAGGTGTAAAGTCACCTCAAACAGATGAGTTTCTGGTTGGGGCATTGCTACCCAGTAGTGAATTGACGAATAAAGTTCCTGAACTTGAGTGTCGGAACGAGTTGCTATTGCTTGATTCATCTTGTCTGCTGAGTCTAGGGTTATTAGTCCATAGTTAACAGTTCATAAATAATAGTCAATAGTCAATATTCGGTTAACGCCTGGTTTCTCAGCACTCAGTATAAATTCAGTGAAAATTAGAATTTATTAGCCAAATTCTCTAGCTGTTTGAAGTTCACAACATAAATCGAGTTTTTAGCGGTGTCTAATTTAATCCATCCTTTTTCATGGAGCTTATGCATAATTTTGGTAGTTTCTTCAATGCTGATTTCTGTCACCTCCGCCAAATCTTTGAAGGGGATGTAAAAAATTTCCTTACCTTGGGCTAAATCCTGACCATAGTTGTCACTCAAGCTCACTAAAGTGTGAGCCAGTTTGACTGCTGGTGGGGAAGATCGCATTTGCAAACGCATATTAATTTGGCGAACTCGGCGCACCATCAGTTGCAGCATTCGGTGATGTAACTGTGGGTCTTTAAACAAGATTTGGATAAAACGTTCTCTAGAAACAGTTAGCAATTTAACAGGTGAAAGGGCAATGACATCGGTTGACCGTGGAGATTCATCTAAAACCGCCATTTCTCCAAAGAAATCACCCCGACCTAAAATTGCTATTGTTACAGAATCGTCGCCATTGGTGCGCCGGACTTTCACCCAACCAGAAACCAAGAAATAGACTGCATTACCCCAGGCATCTTCCATCAAAACTGCTCGTCCAGATGGGTATTCGTGTTCAACTGCAACGTTGAGTAACCATTCCAAAGTTTGGGGATTGGCTGTACTCAACAAGGGGAAAAGATCACTAAAAACCTCGATTTGCATGAAATATTCACAAGGAATTCATTCAATAGCGGAAAACTCAGTTTGTAATTTTTAAGTTTTTTCAGAGGCATTACTTAAACTAATATTAATAGCATAAGTTACCCATGACTTACTAAGTGCAATAATATCATTTCCGTGCCAACGCCTATCATATCTGTAATGGCTGCAAATTGCTAATTGGTGATAGGTAAGCAGCAACTAGCAATTAAAAACCCAGTCAAAGTTAAGCTAAGTAGTTAGCCGGGCTTGATATCTATACTTTAATTACAACATAACAATTATGTATTGTGATCGAAAACAGAGTTTTCCGTTAATTAACCTCCTAAGTCGGTAACATATTCAGGGGTTTTCACGCTCCCAGATGTTTTTGATGGACAGCTAATCTTGAGTTCTTAAGGTTTGGGCGGCAAGATAGACTTTTGTCCATTCACCTATTACCTGATGGGTTTTGAGTTGTAAATTTTGAGCTATTGCTTCTATGGAGTGACCTGCTCTCCGTAAATTGAGAATCTGTCTGCCCAGAGGAGCTACTTTTTCCTCCAGTTGCTGCCATTGGTTTTGTGTTAAGCCGAAGTTGTGTTCTTCCAAGGAAATTGAGAGCCAGTTGTCTACAAGTTCTGGTTTACCTTTGATCGCAAAAACGCGGACAGCATGGTAGCTAATTTTTTCGCGCAGTCGGTATATTTCCTTAATGGGCTTATTGAGTTTTTTGGCAATCTCTTCTTGAGTTTTGCCTTGTAGATATAATTGTAGCCAGTCTGCTGCTTGTTGCCCTAAATTTTGGAGTAGGTATTGTTCAAATTCTTGATGTACAGATTGACGCAGTGATTGTTGCTCTTCCAATTTTTGTGCTTCTTGATATTGGGCGATCGCTTGACTATCTACTAAGTTAAGTGGATTGTCTGTATCGTCTGTCAGCACTTCATCCGAAACAAGTCTGATTAAGTCGCTGGCTGGGACTTGGGTTAATCCACCCCTCTGAATGCGCCGCAAGTAGTTGACAAAGCGATACACTAACAGAGGTTGATTACGTACTGGACGCAAACAATACTCTTCTATGCTGGCAAACAGCAAGGTATCTTGTAATCTTCTATCCGTGGATACTTCTCCAATTGCTGACATTTGCTGCTGCATATATGAGTCACTTTGCAGCAATTCTTGGAGAACTTCTTGTAATACATCAACGACACTGCGCTGGCGATCGCGACTCAAAGAAACCCAAGTCTGAATTTTATTTCTCAGTGTCATTACACTTGCCAATCGACTGATCAGGTTACGATAAGCACGTTCTCGCCCCATCCCTAAGTATCGCTGTTGTAAAATCCGCCACCGATATTCCATTGCTTGTTTAGCAATTTCTAATTCTTTTGGGGTCAGTAGATCAAATCGTTTTAAGTCTACCCCCAACAGCCAAAGCATAATACTGTGTCTAGCAGCCTCACTTTGTTCTGGACATTCAGCAGCGAGTCGCTTTTGCCAAAATTGCGCTAGGTTTGCTGCATCTGTTTCCATAGTGAGATTGCGTTCCTCGAAACTCTGGTTTAAAGTTTGCATCACAACCCCTATACCAACTTAAATAATTAACTAATAGCTGCCCCGATTCTCAAAATCCTTAAACTACTTATCAAAAAATCATTACAAGGATTTTTTATGAAGTTTTGCTACGCCAAAATTATCCATGAATTTTTAGTTTAGGTATTTTGCTTTTTCAATCCCCAGGTAAAAATCATTTAATCACTAACCGTGACGGATATTTACCTGTGTAAGTTTCAACTTTCTGTAGTTATTTTTGATTAAACTTCTTTACAAGTCTTGATATTTGTTAGAAAATAAGAAAAGTAAAGTAGCGTGGCAGTTTACACTTCATTCATAAAAGCAACGATTCTATCGATACCCTGAAAATTAAATCATTTCACCAATAGTGAAACTGAAAAGCAAAATTAACCAAAGCTTTAGATTTCTGAATCCAAATATAATGTCTCCACAAAGGTAAGGAGCTACTTTGGTAAAATGGCCAAACTCCTAATTAATTCAGTATTCAGAATATTACTATAAGTAGGCTGTAGAGGTACTGTGACCGAGATCACAGAGTTTGAGTAATTCTTTCTGGCTATGGCAATAAGAGAACTGGAAATTTATCAGCTGTAGTCGTCAATAACAGGGTGTAGGGTGTAGGATTTGGGGATTGGCGAGATGGGAGAATCACTTTCTACCTGTCACCTATCACCTATCACCTGTCACCTGTCACCTATTCCCTATATTTATCTGCTGTTCGATGATCTAACGATGGGATTTTCCACAGAGTCCCGATACTGCTGGACTTCTTCTGTGTAAGCAATAGGGAGAACAGCTTCGACGTTTTCATGGGGACGGGGAATGATTACCCAGGATTCCAGAGTACCACCATAAACGTTTTCTGCTGCTTCCACACCGGCAGCCATAGCCGCCTTGACTTCAGAAACGTCACCACGAATATTGACTGTAAACCGGGCGCTACCAACTCTGATGTAACCAACCAGGGTGACTCGGCCAGCTTTTACCATCGCGTCTGCTGCTGCTAGGACTGCGGGAAAACCCTTTGTTTCTAATGCTCCAACTGCCTGTAGTGACATTATTAATCTCCTTTATGAATAAAATTATCTGCTACAAGTTAATTTGACGAATCTGTGCTGCTAACTTTGATAGCAAACTTGCTTAGAAGGCACGGAAAGGCTCAGATTTGGAAGTGAAGTGGATCGGTAGAATCGTTTCTACATTTTCCGGGGGATTGGGAACTATATAATGAGTGATAACTTGACCACCATAAACTTCCTCTCCAGAAGCGATTCCGGCTGCAACTGCTGTTTTAACTTCCGCAACGTGTCCCCTAACGGCGACTAACAAGCGTCCGCTTTCTGCGATGCCATAATATACAATTGTGACAGCGGCAGATTTAACCATTGCGTCTGCTGCTGCTAGGACTGCGGGAAAACCTAAAGTTTCAATTACGCCAACCGCCATTGGCATGGCCTGACTCTCCTGAAATCCGGAATAAGTGATATTTATTGTACGAGGCTTTGGTTCCCATTTTGTCATTTGGGAAAATTTTCTTTTTGTCAGTAGTCAGCGGTGAAGATGATGTAAACTAATGTTTATGTTTCCAAGTTTTTTACCCGCTGCCGTTGGGCAACTGACAGAACCCACTTCCATCGCTTTGGCTCAAAGTATCCAAAGTCAAGCGATTGCTACTCCTTTAAGTCCTGAATCAATCACCACTACTTACCTACATCAAGGTAGTGGGGGTACACCCATTTTATTAGTTCATGGTTTTGACAGTTCGATTTTAGAGTTTCGGCGGCTTGTACCCCTGCTGGCTGAAGAAAATGAAACTTGGGCTGTAGATTTATTAGGTTTTGGTTTTACAGACAGACAACCGGATATTGCTTATAGTCCCTTAGCTATTAAAACTCATCTATATTATTTCTGGAAAACCCTGATTAACCAACCTGTGATTTTGGTGGGTGCGTCTATGGGGGGTGCGGCGGTGATTGATTTTACCCTGACTTACCCTGAAGTTGTGCAGAAGCTGGTATTAATGGATAGTGCAGGGCTGAAGGGTGGTTCGGCTTTAAGCAAATTAATGTTTGCTCCATTATATTCTTTAGCAGCTGAGTTTTTACGAAATCCAAAAGTGCGCGATCGCATTTGTCGCTCTGCTTATAAAAACCCGAATCTGATTTCCAGTGATGCTTTATGTTGCGGAGATTTACATCTAAAAATGCCTAACTGGAATCAAGCGTTGATTGCTTTTACTAAAAGCGGTGGTTATAGTGCTTTTAAATTTCAGGAACTGGGAAAAATTGAACAGTCAACGCTGATTTTGTGGGGTGATAGCGATAGAATTTTAGGAACTGGGGATGCTCCCAAGTTTAAAAAAGCAATTCCCCAAAGTCAGCTGATCTGGATTAAAGATTGTGGTCATATTCCACATTTAGAAAAACCCGAAATCACAGCCCAACATATTTTAGAATTTCGAGGTTAGATTTTAATCGTACAACCAAGTATTGTCGGCAAAATTATCATTTGATTGGTTGGGCTTTTCTTGGAGTCTTTCAGGCGATCTGTGTGATTTTTTGGGATTAATGGATAAAGATCTGGAAGTTTCTTTGATAGGTTCTATGAAAGTTTCTTTGACAGGTTCTTTGACTTTCTTTAATTCATTAATTTCTGCTATTAACTTAGAGTTAGATTCTGCTAATTGCAAGGCTGTTTTTTTAGTCTCATTAAGTTCTGAATTCAAACGTTCTACCAAAGCTTTCTGTACAGATAAATCTGTTTTTAAATCGCTAATTTGCTCCTTGAGGGAAACTTCTTTTTTTTGTACTTTTTCCAGAGTAGCAGTCAATTCTTTAATTGTAATTTCTAAATCTGCCTTAGTCGGAGTTGTGCGTCTAGTAGAAGTAGATGCTGGTTCTTCCTCCATTGGCGAAGAATTTTCTTCCTCAACTTTTTGTGCAGTTACTTCAATTGCTGTGTCACCAACCTGGGGTGTAAATTTTTGTGCTTCTTCTTGTAGTAAGTCAGAAAGATTTTTCTTAGCCATTATTTCCTCCAATCATGCATTAATTCATCAGCCACACGACGGTAATCAGATTCTGCTTCCCGTGCATTTTTTCCTCGCCATTGAGCAATTGCTACACCCTCAAGGGCGGCTCTTTCATGAGCTTTATAGGTACGAATACAAGTATTAAAAACTGGAATACCTAATTGTAAAAGAGTTTTTTGTGCTTCTAATGCTTCCCCTAAACTGCGCGTATCGACTTTAGTTAAGAGTACCCGATGGGGAGTACCAGTATGAATAACTGCTTGTCTAACTGTATCAATGAGAACAGTTAAATCCATTGCTGCTGGGGGAGTGGGCAAAACGAGATAATCTGCAATCCCTACTACCGCTGCTAAAGCTTCAGAACGCAATGCTGGAGGCGTATCTACTATTACTAAATCGTAACTTGTAATTTTGGGTAATTCACCTAAAAGTTGTGGATTTGTATCTTGAGCCAAATCAAATCCCATCCCCTGCTGATTGCGTCGAAACCACCAACTAGCAGAACCTTGAACATCTGCGTCAATCAGCAGGACTTTTTTGTCTTGGGCAAATTTAGCAGCCAAGTTGACTGCGGTAGTCGTTTTACCGACTCCTCCTTTACCATTAAGGATAGCGATGATTTTTGGCACTGTTTACTTCCGACCCAACCTGATATTAATTTCGTTTTTAGATTTTGGATTAAAATTACTAACTATTTCAACTTGTTATTAGATGAATGTACAGCTTTTTGGGGACTTGCCATCTAAAAAAATTGCCCCTCGTTAAAATTTAGAAGATGTGAATTTAACAGATGACTATGACAGTAACCAACAGCTTACCACAGCTAATTAAAATGCCGCTATGGCTCAGAAGGATGAAATTTATCATGCAGCCAGTGGAGTATGTGGAAGATTTTGCCAAAATCTATGGTGATAGCTTTACACTATCAGGTTCCGAGGATAGCTATTTGGTGTACTTCAGCCAACCAGAAGCATTAGAGCAGATTTTTACGGCTGATGCTAGTCATTTTGAGGTGGGGAGAGGTAACAGGGGTTTAAGATTTTTGTTGGGCGATCACTCTTTAATGTTAATGGATGGAGAACCCCACCAACGCCAACGGCAATTATTAGCTCCTCCCTTTCATGGTGAGCGAATGCGGGCTTATGGTCAAGATATCCAGGAAATTACCCGACAAGTAAGTGATAATTGGCAAATGGGTAAGCCCTTCAATATCCGAGAATCAATGCAAGAAATCACCTTGCGGGTAATATTACGGGTAATCTTTGGCTTGGATGAAGGAGAGATGTTTGAAGAATTAAGGCGATCGCTATCTTCTATGTTAGACTTCATGACATCACCCATAATGTCTAGCGCCTTCTTTTTTCGGTTCATGCAAAAAGACTTTGGTGCTTGGAGTCCTTGGGGTCGGATTGTGCGCCAACAGCAAAATATCGACAAACTAATTTATACTTTAATTCAGCAACGTCGAGCAGAACCTGATCAAAACCGCCAAGATATCCTCAGTTTAATGATGGCGGCTCATGATCAAAATGGTCAAGGAATGTCAGATCAAGAATTACACGATGAGTTAATGACTGTTTTGGTAGCGGGACATGAAACCACCGCTTCCGCGTTAACCTGGGCGTTTTACTGGTTGGATAGATTACCAGAAGTACAGGAGAAATTACTACAGGAACTCAACACCTTGGGAGTCAACCCAGAACCAAGTCAAATTGCGAAAATGCCCTATTTAACAGGAGTTTGTCAAGAAACTCTGAGAATCTACCCGATTGTGATGTCTGGTTTCGTGCGGGTTGTCAAAAATCCCATTGAGATTATGGGTTATAAATTACCCGAAGGAACAGTCATAGTTCCCAGTATTTACCTTGCACATCATCGAGAAGCCGTTTATCCCCAACCTCAGCAATTTAAACCAGAACGTTTTTTAGAAAGACAATTTTCACCTTATGAATACTTACCTTTTGGTGGTGGAAATCGTCGTTGTATTGGTTTAGCATTTGCTCAGTATGAAATGAAAATTGTGTTAGCAACAATTCTTTCACATTTTCAACTTTCGCTTTTAAATAAGCGTCCTGTTCAAGCTGTGCGTCGGGGTTTAACTTTAGCTGCACCAGGAGGAATGAAAATGATTGCAAATCATCAAATTAAGAATGCTAATACAGCCGTAACAGTTTGAAAATGTGGAAACGTTGTATATAACGTCTCTCTAATAGACATCTGGTGAGAATTAAATGTGCGTGACTTGAAACCCTTGTACAGACGTTCCATGGAAGGAACGTCTCTACTTTTTCACCAGATGTCTAAATAAATCCTCAGCGTACCTATGCGTTAAAAAACAATCTGCTCAATCATCTTCTCTTCCAACAATTCCAACAAACTATCTACATCCTTACCAACTTGGTCAAAACAAACTTGCGGTGCTGGTTCAGGTGCAAATTGAATTAATTTAACTTCCCCCTTACCAATACCAATCATGACAACTTCTGTTTCTGGTTTATTATTTTCAATAATTCCTAAAAGTTCTTGCAACCGATTTTCAACCCTATCATTTAATTTTTCTATTTCGGCTTGGGGACAATAAACAAAATGCGGCTGTGGTTGTAAATCAATACCAATAGTACCTTGACTATCACCATTCTCTAACCTCAATCCCCAAAATAATGCAGCCAATTCTTGCTGATTTGCTTTGACAAATCTATCCAATTGTCGCCGCCATTTGTTATCTTCTGTTTCCGGTTGAGTGCTACCAAACATCATAGGTAATTCGTAACTCGTAATAGTGCTTACAGCAGGCTACCGCCAACGTAATTTGTAATTGAAGACTTTTATTTTAAACCTGACTGGACACGCCAGAGACTTGTATAAATACCATCTTTCTCTAAAAGTTGTTCATGGGTTCCCGACTCTACTAATTGTCCGTGTTCCATGACATAAATGCAATCAGCATTGCGGATAGTAGAAAGACGATGTGCGATCGCAATTGTCGTGCGATTGACTGTTATCCTTTCTAGAGAACGCTGAATAGCCGCTTCTGTTTCATTATCCACTGCCGATGTCGCTTCATCCAATATCAAAATCGGGGGATTTTTCAAAACTGCACGAGCGATCGCAATTCGTTGTCTTTGTCCACCAGATAACTTTTGCCCTCTCTCCCCCACAATTGTCTCATAACCTTGGGGCAATCGCATAATAAAATCATCGGCTTCTGCTACTTTTGCGGCCATAATGATATTTTCATCTGTAGCGTCAAATGTGCCATAGGCGATATTTTCAGCTACTGTACCATGAAATAAAAACACATCCTGACTTACCAAACCAATACAACGGCGTAAATCCCGTAAATTTAAACTTTGTAAATTCACACCATCGAGAGTAATTTTTCCGTGTTGTGCTTCATAAAATCGCAGCAAAAGTTTAACTAAAGTGCTTTTACCAGAACCTGTAGAACCAACAATAGCAATCGTATTTCCTGCGGGAATTTCCAAAGATAAACTTTTAATTACTGGTGGTCTATCTTTATAAGCAAAAGTCACGTTTTGAAATTCCACTGCACCCCGCACTAAATCCACAGGTAAATTAATATTTCCTGTATGAATATCAATGGGAGTATCTAACAAATCCATCACCCGATTAGTAGAAGCCATTGCCCTTTGATATAAATCAAAGGTATCTCCTAATCTGGTTAAAGGCCACAATAACAATTGCACCAAAAATACTAAAGAACTATAAGCCCCTACAGCTAATTTGCCTGCAACTGCTTGCATTCCCCCAAAAATCAACAATACCGTAAATGCTGCCAAAATCAGCATCCGAATAATGGGAATATAAGCCGCAGAAAAAGCGATCGCCTTAGTGTTGCTAACGCGATAGGCATTACTTTCTACTTCAACACGTGCTGCTTCATAATCTTCAGAGGTAAAACTTTTAATAGTAGTAATGCCGCTCAAATTATTAGACAACCTGCCGTTAAGTAAACCCACCTTTTCCCGCACATCAGCATAGCGGGGAGCAAGTAATTTCTGAAAAGCTACCGAACCCCCCAGAATAAACGGCATAGGTAACATTGCCATCCAAGCCACACTAGGCGCTAAAATAAAAAATGCAGTACCAATAATTACAATAGTTGTAATCACTTGGATCATATCATTTGCGCCCACATCCAAAAAACGTTCTAGTTGGTTAACATCATCACTGAGGATAGACATTAAACCACCCGTACTGCGTTCTTCAAAATAAGCCAATTCCAACTCTTGCAGGTGTTTATAAGCATCCAGCCGTAAATTATGCTGAATATTCTGTCCCAAATTACGCCACAGTAACTTGTAGCGATACTCAAAAAATGACTCTAAGATCCAAGTAACGACTGTGAGAAATGATAAAACTGCAAATTGTCCAGAAATATTTTTAATACCCAACTGAGCAATAATAGAATTCTGTTGTTTAACAACCACATCCACCGCAATACCAATTAATGCGGGTGGTGCTAAGTCAAAAACTTTATTGAGGATAGAAGCACCAGTAGCCAGCCAAATTTGTTGCCTATATTTATGTCCATAATCAAATAGACGCTGGAGAGGATGTGCAGAATTTTTCCGCCTTCTTGGTAGCCGATGAAATTTAAATAATGCTTTAGCCACAGCCGTTTACAGTTGCGTGCAGCCAATATTACCACAAATCCAGCCCATCAGTCCTGAATCCTGAGCAAGAGTAAAATTATTTTAAGGTGTATTTTTGTTAACTTTGTTGATAACCAGAGATTTCTTGGGTCTTTGAGCCAAATTGGCATCAAAAATTTCGCTGTAGGCTCCCTTAAACGGGATTTGTGTTATTTTACTCAAGAATCAGTCATCAGTAGGAGATAGAAACTTGAAAAATCAACAATTTGCGAATTTGCCAAGCACAATTATCGGCATTATAGCTGCAACCTTGATAGTTCTCGGATTGAATTCTTTTGTAATTATCAACCCTGGACAAGCAGGAGTAATTAGCGTCTTGGGGAAAGCCAGAGACGGTGTTTTAACAGAAGGTATCCACATCAAACCCCCATTTATCTCAGTGATAGACGTGTATGATTTGACGGTGCAGAAATTTGAAGTCCCCGCAGAAAGTTCTACCAAAGATTTGCAAAATTTAACTGCCAGATTTGCTATTAACTTTCGCCTTGATCCTATCCAAGTCGTTCAAGTCAGAAGAAAACAAGGTACATTAGAAAATATTGTCTCCAAAATTATTGCTCCTCAGACTCAGGAAGCATTTAAAATAGCAGCAGCAAGACGCACAGTTGAAGAAGCAATTACCAAACGAAGTGAATTAAAAGAAGATTTTGATACAGCATTAGGCAATCGCTTAGATAAATATGGAATAATCGTATTAGATACGAGCGTAGTAGACCTGACCTTTTCTCCAGAATTTGCGCGAGCAGTTGAAGAGAAACAAATTGCGGAACAGAGGGCGCAAAGAGCCGTCTATATAGCAAGAGAAGCCGAACAAGAAGCCCAAGCAGATATTAACCGCGCTAAAGGTAAAGCCGAAGCTCAAAGACTCTTAGCAGAAACTCTCAAAGCTCAAGGAGGACAATTGGTTTTACAAAAAGAAGCAATTGAAGCGTGGAAAACAGGTGGCGCACAAATGCCAAATGTCCTGGTGATGGGTGAAGGCTCCCAAGGCAGCATACCCTTCATTTTCAACTTAGGGAAGATGTCAAACCAATCTTGAACTGTGTAAAAAATGCCAGAGTTCGGGAGTCAGGAGGAAGCAGTGCGGTGGTGAGGCAGTCCTGTCTTGGGGAGCCACTGCGTTGGACGGGTTTCCCCAGAATGAACTGCCGTAAAGCCTTCGGCATAGCTGCGCTTACCACCTAGCGTGCCGTAGGCATAAGGGTTTCCCGACTTGTAGCAACTGCCGTCAACTGCCGTTCAGGAGTCAGAATGTTTGATAAATCGGTAAATTATCAAATAGTGAGTTTCGGTGTAAGCTTTAAAAGGCTGGCTGCTGACCGCTGAATGCTTAGGCAAAAATACTAGTAAGGTGAGCAAGTCTTACCTCACCAACACACCTAAAATTGGAGAAATACTAAACAAAATATATAGAATTCCTATGTGATTTTTGCGAAGCTAGGTATACTTTAATCTTCTATAATCCTATTGCCTTTTACCTTTTGCCCGTCTACACAAGTAAATTCACAAATCCAATTGCTATATGTCAACTTCTAATCACACCAACCTCACCGTCTCAGAAGCAAAAAAAATCCTCAACAAATTCAACTGCTTAGATATAGCACCTGTCCTGAAGCCATTGGAAAAAGCTTTAACGCGTCAGGCTATAATGTTACTCACTAGCCTTTCTGACTACCAAATTTTAGGAATTTGTGCTGAGACAGCCGAAGAAGGAATTTTGGCCATGAAAACCTATTCTCAAGCTTTCGGTTATCAAGCACCAGATAATTTACCTCACCCGGAAGGTCCCGTTTATATCAAATTAAATGGTAAAAATGGACTGTGTTATTTAGATTCCTATGCTGGTCATCATCGCGGAGTATTAGTTTCTTGTCAATCTTATCAGGAGGGGGGAGTAAATGAAATGTATGGACATTTACCCATTGATTTATTTGTTGGATAAGTAACAGGAAATAGGGAATAAGGGCTGAATCACCAATGACCAATGACTAAAATTTTATGAGTATTATTACATTACAGTCAGTTAAAAAAGATTTCGGTATCAAAGAAATATTAAAAGATGCCACATTTAGTATCGATGCCAACGATAAAGTTGGTTTAATTGGTACTAACGGTTCCGGTAAATCAACCTTATTAAAAATGATAGCCGGACTAGAAACAATTGATAGCGGTCAAATTTTAAGCAACGCTGGTTCTAAAATTATCTACTTACCCCAACAACCGGATGTAGATGAAAACCGCACAGTTTTAGAACAAGTATTTGCTGATAGCGGTGAACATACAACTTTAGTGCGGGAATATGAAGAACTTTCTGATAAATTAGCTCATTATCCAGAAGATAGTCAGCTAATGTCTCG
The DNA here is from genome assembly GCF_014696825.1 of Anabaena sphaerica FACHB-251. Classification (NCBI taxonomy): domain Bacteria; kingdom Bacillati; phylum Cyanobacteriota; class Cyanophyceae; order Nostocales; family Nostocaceae; genus Anabaena; species Anabaena sphaerica. Next base: position 22,673 of record NZ_JACJQU010000009.1, read on the forward strand.
CTTATCTAGCGTCATGCAGCGGATGGATGCAACCGGCGCATGGGAACTAGAAACCAATGCCAAAATTATTCTCACCAAATTAGGAATTGCTGACTTTGATGTTAAAGTTGGGACATTATCGGGAGGCTATCGCAAGCGTATTGCACTAGCAACAGCTTTGTTAGCTGAACCTGATGTATTACTGATGGATGAGCCAACGAACCATCTTGATGCTTTATCTGTTGAATGGTTACAAAGTTATTTAAATCGCTTTCGCGGAGCATTATTTTTAATTACTCATGATCGCTATTTTTTAGATAAAGTTACTAATAGAATAATCGAAATTGATCGAGGTGATATTTACACATACACAGGGAATTATTCCTATTATTTAGAAAAGAAAGCTTTAGCAGAAGAATCTGCGGTGAGTAGTCAACGTAAACATCAAGGTGTATTACGACGAGAATTAGAATGGCTAAAACGCGGACCTAAAGCTAGAAGTACCAAACAAAAAGCCAGAATTGAACGCGCTCATGCATTGCGTGATACAGAGTTTAAACAAGCTCAGGGTAAAGTTGATATTTCTACAGTTGGCCGACGTATTGGTAAAAAAGTTATTGAACTCAATAACATTACAAAAGCTTACAATGGTAGAACTTTAATTAATAATTTTACTTACGAATTTAGCCCCGAAGACAGAATTGGTATTATTGGTGGTAATGGTGCTGGTAAATCAACCTTAATGAATATTATCACCGGACTTATTCAACCAGATTCCGGTACTGTAGAAATTGGTAGCACAATTCATATTGCTTATTTTGACCAGCATTCTGAAGAATTGCTCACAGCAGTTAATGAAGATCAGCGCGTCATTGACTACATTAAGGAAGAAGGGGAATTTATCAAAATAGCTGACGGGACAAAAATTACCGCTTCTCAAATGTTAGAGAGGTTTTTATTTCCGGGAAATCAGCAATATGCCCCCATTCATAAACTTTCTGGTGGAGAAAAACGGCGTTTATTTCTGTTACGCTTGCTCATTAGTGCGCCTAATGTTTTGATTTTAGATGAACCAACTAACGATTTAGATGTGCAGACATTAGCAGTTCTGGAAGATTATTTAGAAGATTTTTCTGGATCTGTAATTGTAGTTTCCCATGATCGGTACTTTTTAGACCGTACAGTAGATACTATTTTTTCTCTAGAAGAAGGTGGGAATTTACGTCAATATCCTGGTAATTATTCAGTTTATCTAGATTACAAAAAAGCCGAAGAAGCAGCAGCACAACAAGAAGCAGCTAATACTCAAGAAAAGCCCAAAAATCCCACTGAGGAAAAGATACCATCTCTAGAAACGGAAACTAAAAAACGTCGTCGATTATCTAATTGGGAAAAACGAGAATTTGAACAGTTAGAAGGTAAAATTGCCCAATTAGAGGCAGAAAAAGCCGCCGCAGAAAAAGCACTGGTTAACGTTGCTCCTGGAAATTACACTCAAGTTCAAAAGTTATATGAACAACTGGAAGCACTCAAGCAAGCTATAGATGTAGGGACAGAACGCTGGTTAGAATTAGCAGAGATGGAATCCTAAATAATGATAGAGTAGATCCCCGACTTTTTTAAGAATTCGGGGATCTAATTTATAAGTATTAAGTAGTTGGTAAATCTTCCCCAGGACAAGCTTTATCTATGCTGATTACCCAAGGTATACCGTTATTAACTGGTGAACTAATACTAATTTTGGCTTTGTTAGCAAAACGCTTTAACTTATCGGCTAAATAGGGAACAGTCGTCATGATATTTTGGTAACTTTCGATATCATGACAAACCATGATTAACATTAAAATACCACCATTAGCTTTGAAATACCAATGGCAACTGGATAACAAAACGCGTACCATATTATCGCAGGCTAGGAAAAAGCGTTTTTTAGTTACTTCTTCCAGTTGGCTTATTAATACTTCACTGATTTGCGTAGTTTTATAAGTAGGCAAATCATCTGGAGATAGGTGTGGTTTAGTCATATAATTTAGTCCTTTTTGAAAAGAACAAGATACTGACGTAATCTTTGTCATTCTCGATGATCAGGTTTTAAATTACGTCAGGTTTTGAGATATTCCCATCTGATAACCGTTCACTCCCTTATGAATGTTTATATATTCGGTATTTCCTGTCTTGCAATTTTCCACATATTTTCTTTAGCAATTGATATACAAAACTACATGAATTTTTGTTGTAATTGACTGCTAATCATTATGCAGAACAGGTTTGAGAACAACTTGATTATTCTTGATTACCGTTACATAATTCTACAAACAGAATCAAACAACAACTAAGGATAATTGCATTAGCTGTACAAATAAATAGGTGAAGCTCATATTGCAGGGATGCACTTATTATAACACTCCTTTTGTCCGTGAAGTTCTGGCTGGAAGGGAACTTGCCGCCAGATTAAGTACCCAAATGATTCACACTTTGTCCCTCGTGACAACATTGTGCAGGACGCAGAATTGCGCCTGATGACTGTTAACGAGTATGCACCAGATAGCACAACCAAGCTGCCAAATAGCAATTATTCGTTTTTGTCCTCCTCTTAACGGCACACCTTGAGAAATTAGGGTAAGTGAAATATCTATTTATAGAGGTTGGTTAAAAAATCTATTAATGCTTTGGATAAACATTGCAAATTAGAATTTTCATGTAAGGTTATTTATTACCGCAGATAAAAATGGATAAACATAGATATACTGGAGCGATTATGCCAAAGCGCATACTTGTAGAAGTAAATAGTTGGTTTCAACGAGATAGAATTGTCCGTAATTTAGAAATTTTTCAAGATATTATTGTTATTTCTCTATGCGTGAGCTTATTCTGTGTGATGTTAATCAGGTTAGGAGATATGTTCCTTTCCTTTTTACATCCACTTGATTTACGACAAGTCACATCTGATATTTTGTTTATCTTGATACTGGTGGAATTATTTAGACTCTTGGTTGATTATATCCAAGAACATAGCATATCTGTAGGTGCAGCAGTAGAAATTACCATTGTCTCGGCTTTACGAGAGATAATTCTACGAGGTGTGCTAGAAATTCCCCGTGACCAAATTTTTGGAATTTCTATATTTTTATTGGTATTAGCAGGAATTTTTATTGCTATTCCTTGGATATCTAAATCATTTGGACACATCAAAATTAGTGAAGATTAAGGATTATTTTTAATTTTAATAATTTTCTCGTTCCCATACTCTGTATGGGAATGAATTATCAAGGCTCTGCCTTTTATTAAATCAGAGTCAGAGACTCCATAATAGCATTCCCAGTCAGAGACTGGGAACGAGAGATAATTTACTATTGTGATTGCCATTAGACTAAAATAGCAAAGTTGTCTAAACTGATTTTTTTCTGTATAATATCATCAGGTTACTGTGATAAAAATTTGCTAATTAGATTGATTTTGTTCACTTTTATTCCTGCATTTATGAATCATGCAGGAATATTTAATTTGTGAAAAAATGTTTGATTTCACTTGTAACTAAGGCAGGATAAACCCATATTTTTTGAATACAGCCTTAGCTTTATCGCTAGATAAAAATTGGGAAAAATTCTTAGCTGCATCAACGCTTTTACTGCGTTTGAGTATTGCTAACGGATAAATAATCGCAGAGTGATATTTTTCGTCAGCTGCGACTACAACTTTAACTTGATTAGAAATTTTAGCATCAGTCACATAAACTAAACCTGCATCTGCATTTCCACTTTCTACAGATGCTAGAACTTGACGCACATTATTAGCATAAACCAGTTTTGATTTTATCTGTTCCCAAAGTTTTAATTTTTCCAGAACTTGTTGTGCATATTGCCCTGCGGGTACGCTTCTAGGTTCACCAATAGCAATCTTTTTAACTTTTGCATCTTTGAGATTGTAGAAGCTACTAATACCAGAAATATTATTGGGTACAACCAAAACTAGGCGGTTTTTAGCGATGATGCTACGACTACCAGGAACTAAAAGATTTTTTTGATCCAAAGCATCTACTTGTCTTTTTGCAGCCGATATAAAAACATCTACTGGCGCACCTTGTTCTATTTGTTGCTGCAATGCACCAGAACTGCCAAAGTTATACGTAATTTTGATGTTGGGGTTGGTTTGTTGGTACAGGGGCTTAATTTCTTCTAGAGCATCTTGTAAACTTGCAGCAGCAGATACAAGTAAGTTGGTATTGGACTGCGCTACTACAGGGGCTGAAGTTAGGGTTGGTAAACCAATTGCTATGAGCATGGTAGTTAATGCTGTAGCAATTGATATTATTAACCTTCTTCTTTTCACTGACAAAAAGGTTTTCGAGAACTGTTCTTTCATAATAATTGATACTCAGTAGAGTATTGGCAATGTTACCAAACTTTTACCATGTAAGTTGGTAAATATTTACATAACTCTATTCTCAAAATTGTATTATACAATACATTCTTCCTTTTAGGGTTGGTATAAAGTATTTTTACCAACCAAGTTGGTTAAGTTCAACTTGCCCCAATATTGCCACTGTTATCTTTCTCATTTTGACGCAACTAACCATAATAAATATGGCACCAGATAAAGATTTTTTAATTACCTTACATGAGTTTCTTTATCCTCATAATAGATATTACGGTTAGTTCAAACCGGAGTATATAACTTTTAATGCCAATTTACAGGAATTTTCCCAGAGAGTAACCTATATCTGTAATTTACAAGCTAACGGTAAGCTTTCTCCAGAGGATGCTTACACTCAAATACAAAGGCTATGAAAGCAGTTAAAAATTTATAAAAAGCGTCTAAATATTTAGCTAAATCGTGCAATTTAAATGTCAATTTAGATGAATATTTCGGAGGTTAAATTAATTGTTTAAATATAACTATTATGTCAATTCTGATTGATAAATACCGCACTATTTATCACAGGAATCAGTATGAAATCGTCTTTAAGTTGGTATAGCAAATTTACCAACCAGCTTGGTAGAAATTTTTGATTTTGAGGTGTGAGGTCTATGTCTAGTCTTTTACGCAATTCAGCTTTACAGCCCACATTCCGCACCCTCTAGTGTCACAATCGGTTATTTGGGATTTTTGGACACATTAAAAGTTCTATTTTATACAAAAATATAGAAGTTTTAGATAGCAATCGCCAATCCCAAATCTCCAAACGACCAATTTTCGTTGTGTGACAGTTTAGGGTGCGGAAGGTAGGTGTTAATTATTATATTTATATCACAAACTTACTGAGGGCTAAAGCCCGTAGTCGGCTTTTATCCCCGACTTAAAAGACGTTCATTCCTAAAAATTTTTTGGTTTTTAGGAATTCACTATGGCTAACACCACGCTACGCTACCGGGGTTTTCAGCCTATTTTCTTATAAGGGACTTGCAAGCAATAAAAGCACCAATAACTAAGGACTTTAACGATTTTAACCTCTATACAAAATTTCATTGCGGCTGGGTGAGCCTAATTGTGGTAAAGAATTTTTTGGTGAGTGGGGAGTAAGGGCTGTAGGAACACCAGCGGATACTTGCAATTGTTTGACCAGATGTTGTAAAAGTTTGTCTTGTTCAGTCCGAAAACTCGACACATTGTAACCACGGTTGATAATCGCAAACCAAACTAAACCGCGATCGCGTGTGGGTACAACTCCTGCTAAAGCACTGACATCACTGAGAGTTCCAGTTTTCATCACAGTTGCAGATGGCATATGTCTAAACTGCATTGTCCCTCGATGATCAAAGCCGGACATAGGGAACAAGTCAGCTAAAGTCAAATTATGGGCAGATGCTTGCCGTTGTAGTGCCATGAACATAGCACAGACGGCTCTGGGAGAAATACGATTTTCTCGTCCCAGTCCGGAACCATTAATTAACTGAATTTCCGACTGTGGAACCATAGCCAGGTTAGCAGCGGTAGATTTAACTACATTTGCTCCTCCAACCGACAGGGCTAACATCTCGGCTATGTCGTTATTACTGTAAACATTCATCTCCTTAATCAATTGCTTTAACGGTAGGGAGCGATGACGGATCAGTAAAGTTTGTTGAGGGTTGGGCTGTGCTGCGACTTTAACCGTACCAGCAATAACAATTTGGGGCTTGGGTGTTCCCTTGGGCATGATTGAGTATTGGTAAATCACAGAACGATTCCAAGTTTTGTGATCTAGTGCTTGTTTAAGCAATTGACCGGCTAAAAGGGGCTGAGTTTGGAAATTCATGGCGAAATTGCCAATAATTACTAAATTTCCCTTTACCTGCTTGATGCCGATTTTGTTGAGAGCATTACCAAGAGCGATCGCTTCCTCTCCCACAAACATGGGATCACCACCACCACTAATCACCAAATCACCCTGCACTACCCCATTGACAATTGGACCTGTAGCACTAACCAAAGTTTCAAATTGATGGTCTGGACCCCAAATTTTAAAAGCTGCTAGTGAAGTTGCCACCTTAGTTAAAGATGCTGCGGGTAGAGGTATTGTACCTTGGTGATTAGCCATCAACATCGGACCCGACTGCAACCAAATTCCCTGATGCTTGATCAGATTTTCCGTCACCAGCTTAGAAGTCATCAACTCCTTGAGATATTCCTGCACTGTCATAGCTCCTGCTGGGTTTGGATCAGGGGCAATTACAAAGCCAGGACTACTTTGCCAAGCCAATGAATCTAAAGCATTTAAAGGCTTGATTTTGACCCCAGCCATATCGAGCCAAAGTGAAACCAAACCTGAACCTAATAATTCCAGCATCTTTAAATTCCTCTATCTTTGTTCATATATCTAATAACGTAAGTTGCTCCCGGAGTATGGCTTATGCCACGCGCCGCTATCAGGAGGCAAGAGGCAAAAGGTAGGAGCTTATTCTCCTCATTTCTCCATCTCCCCATCACGGTGATAACTAGCAACTTGGGTTAATAATTATTTGCCGTGCTGGCATATTGTGCCTTTCAATTCCACTTCTTACTATCTTTCAAGCTTGCCACCAGGAAAACTCAATAATCAATAGCCTAAATATAGTTCCAAACAACTTTCATGGATGCTAATCAGCGGGGAAAGGGAAAGAAAAAACCTTTACCCTTTCCTTCATCCTTTAACCTTATTTCCAAACCAATTTACAACTTCCAGGCTCAAAACCTAGTGCAGTATTGCTATAGCACCTACTTCCTTTCTGGATGGGCTTTTTCCTCTGGGGAAGGAACACCTAACTGGTTAATCACTGCAATCATCTGATACAAACGCCCTAAATCTCGTTGATTAAAGTATAAAACAAGACGAGGCAAATCAGATGTTTCATCTTGACCTTCTTGAGGTAATACCTGACTTTTCTCAATTCTGCCCTGGACAATAATGTCACTAAAGTCAGCATTCAATTGATCCACCAGAGCATCTGATAACTCGTGTCTAAGACGAATCACCAATTGATCACTTACATAGCGGCTAGAGTGATAAACTTGGTAAAAACGGGTAATGGCATTGCAAGCAACTTCCAGATTATCCGTCACCGTGTATAGACTGGGATCTTCTGGATTAACAAGACCTTTTAACACCAATTGCTGATTTATATACTGGTTCCAAGAGTGCCAATAATCACCACCTGGATGATCGATTAAAACCACAGGAACAGGTCCAAATTTACCTGTTTGGCTGAGTGTCATACATTCAAAAGCTTCATCTTGAGTGCCAAAGCCACCCGGAAACAAAGCTACAGCATCGCTTTCTTTGAGAAGAAACAGCTTGCGGGTAAAGAAATATTTAAAGTGAATAAGCTTAGGATCACCATCAATAAAAGGGTTAGCCTGTTGCTCAAAAGGCAACTGAATATTTAAACCAAAAGAATTGTCTTTTCCTGCACCTTCTTGACCAGCCTGCATAATACCACCACCACCGCCTGTCATCACCATGAATCCCAGTTGAGAAACAGCGCGAGCAAATTGAACTGCCATTTGGTAATCAGGGGTTTCTGGTGCTAAACGAGCAGAACCAAAGATAGTAACTTTGCGAACGTGTCGGTAGCCATAAAAGAGTTGGAAGCCTCTTTCCATATCTGCTAAAGCTGCAGATAGTATCTTCCAATCAAGACGCTCAATTTCACTATCAGCTAAACGAACTATGGTAGCAAGTGCCTGCTGGATAAATTGCCGATGTTTTAAGGTCGGTAAACGATCTATTAATTCAGCAATATCAGCTTGGAGAGACTCTAGTATTTCAAACGACTCTTTGAAGGTCATGAGAACTGCCACAACAATGGCATTATATTTTATGTGAACTACCTACACTGCCGCAAGCGGATACTTTTTTGCCTAAAGGCGTTTGTATAGTTTAGCAGAAGATGGGTTAAGGAGGCAGGAGGTAATACCCTTATGAACTTTTGTGTAGAAAGTTTTCTAGAGACGCAAACTTTGCGCCTCTGAAACTAATTAACAAATATTCACCTAAAACTAGACAACTCATTGACCTAAAGGTACGGAGACTCTTAAGTATCCAAAAAACGGACTCTTAAGGGTGTAATCAAAGCACCTCTAATAGCTCCACTGAGATTTAATCTCAATGTTGCCTTTACTTTTTGTTTTTTTGTCTCCACTAGTCGGGTTTTTCACGCCCTTTCAGGGAGTAAAGCAGTATTACCCTGAAATAGCACAAGGTGTAAACGCTTTAGTTGGCTTATTCAACGGAAAAGCTTTGCGTACAACCTGGCTATCAAGGACAGTAGAAACCATATACCAAGCTAGTAGTCTCTACTTCAAGGTTTTTCAGCCTTGTTTCTTATAAAATTTGTAACCAGTTCAGGTTCAAAGATACTTTTCCAAAGTGTTAGATAAGGTAGTTTTAGGCACAGCACCGACAACCATATCTACTTTTTGCCCATCTTTAAAAATCATTAGTGTGGGAATGCTGCGGATACCATACTGACTGGCAACTTGAGGATTTTCATCGGTGTTGACTTTCACAACTTTGAGTTGACCTTCATACTGAGTGGCGATTTCCTCGACGACAGGAGCTACCATGCGACAAGGACCGCACCAAGGAGCCCAAAAATCAACTAAAACGGGTACGTCGCTGTCGAGTACTTCCTGCTTAAAACTAGAATCTGTAACTTGTGAGGCTGCTGACATTCCTAAAAACCTTTGCCTATTATATTTATGAGTTTTGTGAAAATTCTACCATAGCAAAAACATCAGCTTGGAAGTCAAGGATGTACATTTGCAAAGAAGCTACGGATTTTATGCCTAAACATAAGGAACCGCCCGAACAGTAGTCCGGGCGGAGTGTGGTGTGAGGAGTGAACGGAAACATTCGTCTCCGCTATCTCTATTGTAGGCGACAGATGTGATTTTTCCAGTGATTATTTAGGGTGCTGGAAAAAATTTTTTGGTTTGGACAGTGTGGAGGCAGGAGGCAGTAGGCAGTAGACAGGAAATATATTATTCTCCCCATATCCCCAGTCTCCAGCCCCTTTATTTACCCATACCCAGTTGTTGGGCTTTTTGGTAAACTTTGCCTTCAGTTAAGAGGGAAGGAGCAATGACAACTTCAACTTGCTGCATTTCTTTGATATTTTTGGCTCCTAAAGTCCCCATACTGGTTTTTAAGGCTCCTAGAAGATTATGAGTACCATCATCTAGTCCGGCTGGACCTGTGAGTATTTGTTCTAGAGTACCGGTTGTACCAACGCGAATCCGAGTACCACGGGGCAGCAATGGGCTAGGAGTTGCCATACCCCAATGATAACCCCTTCCTGGTGCTTCTGCGGCTCTAGCGAAGGGGGAACCAATCATTACGCCATCAGCACCACAGGCGATACATTTACAGATGTCTCCACCTGTGATTAAACCACCATCGGCAATGACAGGAATATATTTACCAGTTTCCCGATAATAATCATCTCTGGCTGCGGCACAATCTGCGATCGCTGTTGCTTGAGGTACACCTACACCTAATACGCCACGGGAGGTACAAGCAGCACCAGGTCCAATTCCCACTAATACTGCGGCTGCACCTGCTTTCATTAAATCCAAGGTGACTTGATATGTAACGCAATTGCCTAATGCCACAGGTATGGGCATAGAACGGCAAAATTGGGACAAGTCAAGTGGGGTGATGGACTCTGGTGAGAGGTGGTCTGTAGAAACTACCGTAGCTTGGATAAAAAATAAATCTGCTCCAGCTTTGGCTACTACTTCACCATATTTGCTTGCGCCTACTGGAGTAGCACTCACCGCCGCAATACCGCCTTGTTGTTTAATTTCCTGAATACGTTTTTCAATTAGTTCGGGCTTTATTGGTTCGGCATAGAGTTCTTGCATCAGGGACACAAATTCATCTTTGCCGACTGAGGCAATCCGATCTAAAATCGGGTTTGGGTCAGCATAGCGAGTTTGGATACCTTCTAAATTCAGAACTCCTAAAGCCCCTAACTGGGACAAGCGCACTGCCATTTCCACATCGACTACACCATCCATGGCGCTGGCAATAATGGGGATTTCTCGCTCAATATTACCAATTTTCCACCTGGTATCCGCTAAACTCGGATCGAGTGTTCTGTTACCGGGTACTAAAGCAATTTCATCAATGCCATAGGCTCGTCGAGCCATTTTTCCCCGCCCAAGTTGAATTTCCACGCTTTCACTTTTCTCAAATCTGTTTAAGCTAGGGTATCAAATTGTGGGGATGTTGGCAGGGATTTTTTTCAATTATGTTTCGACCTATTTAGCGTCTTGTGCCTTGGATTTTGTCAAAAATAGCACCGTCATCAAAAAACTTCTTCTGCACACTATCCCAACCCCCTAAACTACCCACTGTATAAAGTTGGGCAATTTTGGGAAATTTACTCTGTACTTCTTTGGCTACAGTCGAGTTAACGGGACGAAAACCCACTTTTGCAAACTCACGCTGTGCTTCTGGTGTAAACAAAAACTTGACGAAGGCTTCCGATACTGCACGAGTACCGCGTTTTTCTACATTTTTATCAACCACAGCCACAGGTCCTTCAATAGAAATATTCGTGGAAGGCACTACGTAAGTAGTATCTGTTTTACCCTGTTGTGCTGCTAAAATTACTTCGTTTTCGTAGTTAAGTAGGACATCTCCTTGATTTTTTTTGTAAAAAGCATCACTAGATTCTCTGGCATCCTTGGGTAATACCACTACATTGCGAAATACTTGTTGGACAAAATTCAAGGCTTGGTTTTCATTACCACCATTTTTAGCAACGGCTCCCCACAAAGCTAAAAAATTCCACCTTGCACCACCAGAAGTCTTGGGGTTAGCTGTGACTATTTTTACTCCCGGTTTAGTTAAATCAGTCCAAGTTTTGATCCCTTTAGGATTACCTTGACGGGTTTCTAAAGCTACAACGGAACGGGTAATAATAGAGTTATTAGGCGCTTCTTTTTCCCAACCAGGATTAATTAAACCTGCTTGTTCGATTTTTTTGGTATCCAAGGCCAGGGCTAAGGCTACCACATCTGCTTGTAAGCCATCAATGACAGCACGGGTTTGAGAACCTGAACCACCATAACTTTCCCGAATAATCACATCCTGACCTTTTTCTCGTTTCCATTTGGACACAAACTGAGGAATGATTTTACTGTAAGCAGCTTTAGTTACTGCGTAAGAAACCAAGGTGATTTCTACTTTTTTAGTGTTTTGACTAATTAGTTGTTTATTTTGTGCAGTTCCTGCAAATACAGGAAATACCGTATTTGCACTGACACTGATTGCTAATAGTACGGTTGATGCTGTTTTTACAGGCAGGAGTTTCGCTAATTTTTCGGAGTTGTATGTCATGGGAGGTTTTCTGCGGGTATTTAAGAAATCTACGGTAACTTGCTAGGAAAGCTGTAATATCCTTACAAAAACAGAGCGTATCAGATGCAATCACGAAAATCAAGAGATAAAATACAAATTGTCTATCGACAAATGTGTGTATCATTGATTAATGATGGCAGAACAACAAATGATAATTTTTGATTATGTATTTACTCTGCTTTCGGTAATATTTTTGATGTCGGAAAAAACTAATGTCCCCTGAACCTGCTAGAATCCCCATATTCTCTATCGTGAAAGTGAAGTTTACTCTCGATTCAGATTTAAATCAGATTTAAAGGAGAACAAAGAATGAGTTTGTGGCAGCATCAACGTCTGCGGCTAAATTCGCTGAAAAGCTTTTTATCCCTGTTTTTGGTAGGGGCATTCTTGAGTTTGGCACTTACCGCTTGTACAGGTGGAAGAGAGAGTAGTTCTACTAGTGGTAAAAAACAAAATATTGATTTAACCTTGGTATCTTTTGCTGTTACCAGAGATGCTTATAAAGCCATCATTCCTAAGTTTGTGAAAAAGTGGAAGCAAGAACAAGGGCAAAATGTCACTTTTAAGCAAAGTTATGGTGGTTCAGGTTCCCAAACACGCGCCGTTATTGATGGTTTGCAAGCGGATATTGTTCACTTAGCATTAGCTTTAGACACCGAAAAAATTGAAAAAGCGGGATTAATTCAGCCTGGATGGGAAAAAGAAATTCCTAATAATGCTGTTGCTTCTAAGTCTGTAGCTGCATTAGTAACTCGTGAAGGTAATCCTAAAGGGATCAAAACTTGGGCAGATTTAGATAAAGATGGTGTCAAATTAATTACTGCCGATCCAAAAACATCAGGGGTAGCGCGTTGGAATTTCCTGGCTCTTTGGAACTCTGCAATTAAAACTGGTGGTGATGAGGTCAAAGCTACAGAGTTTGTGTCCAAGGTTTATAATAATGTTCCTATTTTAACTAAGGATGCACGTGAAGCCACAGATGCTTTTTTTAAACAAGGTCAAGCTGATGCTTTAATTAACTATGAAAATGAAATTGTCTTGGCACAGGAAAAGGGGTTGAAGGTAAATTATGTTATTCCTGACGTGAATATTTCTATTGATAACCCTGTTGCGGTTGTGGATAAGAATGTTGATAAGCATGGTAATAGGGAGGTTGCTGAGGCGTTTGTTAAGTACCTATTTACTCCTGAAGCACAACTAGAATTTGCAAAAGTTGGTTTTCGTCCAGTGGATGAAAACGTAGCAAAAACTAAGGAATTTGCTGATAAATATCCCCCAGTAAAAACGTTGGCTACAGTTCAAGAGTTAGGTGGATGGGATGCTATGCAGGAAAAGTTTTTTAATGATGGGGCATTATTTGATCAAATTCAAGCTAAAAAGCGGTAATAGGTAATTGGTGATTGGTAATTGGTAATTGGTAATTGGTAATTGTCTGAAATTTTGAATTGCAAATTATGGCTGTATCTACGAGTTTAGAAACTGAGAAAAAACCTGCTGTTTGGAAGGTGTTTTTAGATAATGTGATTCGTCTACCTTGGACTTGGCGAATTACAATTTTATACTTAACTTTCATGTTGTTTATGCCCATTGTGGCAATGTTCCTGAAAGCAAGTACAGTACCACCCGCGAAGTTTTGGGAAATTGCCACCAGTGAAATGGCACTGGCAACATACAATGTGACTTTTGTAACTTCTGTGATGGCTGCTGCTGTCAATGGTGTATTTGGTACTTTGATTGCTTGGGTTCTCGTGCGGTATGATTTCCCTTTCAAACGCATCATTGATGCGACAGTAGATTTACCGTTTGCTTTGCCTACTTCGGTAGCAGGTTTAACTTTGGCGACTGTGTACAGTGATAATGGTTGGATTGGTTCTTTACTTGCACCCTTGGGAATAAAAGTATCTTTTACTCGTTTGGGTGTAGGTGTGGCGATGATATTTATATCTTTGCCATTTGTGATTAGAACTGTTCAACCTGTGTTGCAAGAGATGGAAAAGGAAGTGGAAGAAGCAGCTTGGAGTTTAGGTGCTTCCCAGTGGGAAACTTTTGTGAAAGTGATTTTACCACCTTTATTTCCCACAATTTTAACAGGTGTAGCTTTGGGGTTTTCCCGTGCGGTGGGGGAATACGGTTCAACTGTAATTATTGCTTCCAATACACCTTTTCAAGATTTAATTGCACCTGTACTAATTTTCCAGAGATTAGAACAATATGACTATGCTGGTGCAACTGTGATTGGTGTAGTTTTACTAGTTATTTCCTTGGTGCTGTTATTAGCAATTAATTTCTTACAAGCTTGGGCTAGAAGATATGACAACAGATAAGGTAAAAAATCCGAAAAAGCAAAGTTGGGTTCCGGGTGTTTTGATTGGGATTGCGATCGCTTATTTAGCTTTAGTGCAGTATATTCCCACTATCAACGTATTTTTTCAAGCCTTTAAAAAGGGATTTGATCCTTTTATTTCTAACCTTACTAGACCAGAATTTCTCCATGCAGCTTGGCTAACACTATTACTAGCTTTAATTGCATTACCTATAAATACTGTATTTGGTCTGTGTGCAGCTTGGGCGATTTCTCGGCATAAATTCCCTGGTCGTGCTATAGTTATCAGTATTATTGACCTGCCTTTTTCTATCTCTCCAGTTGTTGCAGGTTTAATGCTGGTATTACTCTATGGTAGACAGGGATGGTTTGGTGGTTGGTTACAGGCCCATGATATTCAGATAATTTTTGGTTTTCCGGGAATGTTATTAGCTACGGCATTTGTGAGTATGCCTTTTGTAGCTAGGGAAGTTATTCCTGTTTTGGAAGAATTTGGTAAGGAACAAGAGGAAGCAGCTAAAACTCTAGGTGCAAATGATTGGCAGACTTTTTGGCGTGTGACTTTACCTAGTATTCGTTGGGGTTTACTCTATGGTTTGATTTTAACAAATGCTAGAGCCATGGGTGAATTTGGGGCTGTTTCTGTTGTCTCTGGTAATATTGCCAATACAACTCAAACTTTGCCTTTGTTTGTGGAAGATGCCTATAAACAATATGAAACGGAAGCGGCTTTTTCTGCGGCGGTATTATTAGCACTCCTAGCAGTTGTTACTTTGGTTTTGAAGGAGATTTTAGAACGAAAAACCCGTATTAAGGATGTTGAATAATTCGTAATTCGTAGTTAAAGAATTGCAATTATGAATATGGGTTCAAGATTGTAAATTACTTGGCAGGTGTTTTTATGAATGATGAAAATATTTTGACAAGTCAGAGAATTCGAGTGAGAATTACTAAAGATTATCATCAAGAACCTGTGATTTCTCGCTTAGTATCTGAGTACGGTTTAACTGTGAATATCAAAGCTGCATTTTTAGGTCAAGATGCTATCAGCGATGGTTGGTTTGATTTAGATTTACAGGGGAATGAAAATCAAATTGAAAATGGGTTAAATTATCTGCAAGAGTTGAAGTTGGAAGTTTGGGATGAAAAGAGAATAGGTACTTGGTAATATCCAAGATTTGCATTTCTAATATCCCCGACTTCTAATATCAATTGATCATTTATTGACAAGATTGAAAAAGAAGTCGGGGATCTGATTGTTAATTTTTTCAAGGTTCAACCAAGACAAGCTGCTAAGTCCTGTTCTGGTGTGGTGATGAGTTGCAGATGATAGGTTTCTGATAGCAACTTGACAACATTAGCTGATAGGAAAGCTGGAAGTGTAGGACCTATGCGAATGTTTTGGATACCCAGATGTAGTAATGTGAGAAGAACAGCGATCGCTTTCTGCTCATACCAAGATAAGACCATTGATAATGGTAATTCATTCACACCTACTTCAAAAGCATTTGCTAAAGCTACCGCAATTTGAATTGCAGAATAAGCATCGTTACATTGTCCCACATCTAATAACCGAGGAATTCCTCCAATATCACCCATATTTTTATCAAAGAACCGGAACTTACCACAGCCTAATGTTAAGACGACACAATCATTAGGCATCTGTTCTACTAAATCACTATAGTAGTTTCTTCCTGGTTTTGCACCATCACAACCACCAATTAGGAAAAAGTGACGGATATCTCCTGATTTTACAGCATTAATTACTGTATCTGCAACACTCAAAACTGCATTTCTCGCAAAGCCTGTAGTTATTGTTCCTTTATTTTCTTCATCGCTAAAACCTGGTAATTCTAAAGCTTTATTGATAATTTGTGAAACATCGTTAATACTAACGTGTTGTAAACCAGGATAACCTACAGGACCTAATGTAAATACCTTATTTTTGTAAGATTCATGGGGAGGTACAAGACAATTTGTGGTCATGGCGATCGCACCAGGGAATTTTTCAAATTCATGGGTTTGATTTTGCCATGCTGTACCATAATGACCATAAAGATGGGGGTATTGTTGTTTTAATTTCGGATAACCATGTGCTGGTAATAATTCCCCGTGAGTGTAAACCTTAATTTCTGTTCCTGCGGTTTTTTCTAAGATAGCTTTTAAAGCTAATAAATCATGTCCAGAAACGAGAATTGCTTTACCAGTTGTATGTCCTAAAATTACAGGTGTAGGTGTGGGATGTCCAAAGGTTTCTGTATTTCCTGCGTCTAAAAGCTGCATGGCTTTGAGGTTCATTTCCCCAACTTTTAAGGCTAAATTCAACCAATCTTGTAAAGTTTTATCTTGAGCATCTAAATTAGCTAAAACTTCGTGACAGAATGTATATAAGCCTTCATCATGCTGATTTAATTCTAAGGCATGGAAAGCGTAAGCAGCTAAACCTTTTAAACCATACAATACTGTAAGTTTGAGAGAGAAAACATCTACATTTTGAGAAGATTGACTAATAAATTCAAATTCTAAATCTTTACCTTGTTGAATTTGTGCCTGTAAATTACTGGCAGGTTGAAATTTATTAATTGCTGATTCTATAACTTTCTTACCTAATGCTTGAATTTGTAACTTCAGACTTTCGCGGAGTGCGATCGCACGATTCACAAAAGCCATAAAATCAGAAGTAGTAAAATTCACATTGGTTAATGTGGAAAAAAGCATCTCACAGGTAAACTCATCTGTCTCACGAGTATTAATACTTAAAGATTTTGCTTGTAATACCACTTGCGAAAGTCCGCGTAAACAATGCACCAATAAATCTTGTAAAGCAGCAACTTCAGGACTTTTACCACACGCACCCCACTGATGACAGACATCTCCACGGGTTGTTTGTTCACACTGGTTACAGAACATAGGTCTTTCCTCTCATCTCTATGCTTTCAGCTTATTCATTTCAATAGGGAAAATCCTTGATTTAAGTCAAGTATCTTGGTAAAGTTTGGTAAAGTTTTTTTCAGTACACAGTTATTAAAAGTTAACTAAACTTAAATAACACAAAAACACAAGTAATATACTATACTAAAGAATAAGATTAAATATGAAAACTCACAGTAAATACTCAGTAAATAATATATTTTATGAATCAACAATCTCGAAATAACAAAAAAATTAAACTAGAAAATCTCAAAAAGATAACCAGTAATGGTTTTAATATTGAAAAAGCAAGTGATAAAAGTGTTGATTTAGCATTTCTTTCTTTAAAAATTGCTCTAGAGGCTTACTTTTCTACGTATCATTGTTATGGTGGTCAATTTCATTTGATAACTGATGATAGTTACAAAGATTTACCAGATTTTTTAACATACGGCGATATTGTAGGAGTGTTGGTTTTATCAAAATATTGTGAAGCATACACAGAGTGTATAATTCATTTTCATCATTTTGCTGAATTAGTATTAAAGAATTTTTTAAGAAATGAAAATCCTCTATTTGTAGTTTCTAAATCCAATGAAAAAGATATAGTTTTGAAACACAAAATCAACAAAAATTCATTATCTTTTGAAGATGAAAAGGATTTAAAAACAATTACCTTTTCGGAATCTTTAACAACACTGGTATCTCTGATTGAGAATACGAGTGATGATTATTATAATAAAATATCATTTATACTTGCAAATAGAGAAGTGTTGGAAACATTAAATGATTTAAGAAATATAATTTGGCATCGTGGTTTATATATTCTTAATTATGCAGCTTTAGACGAATTTATTGGGAGGTATATTCTTCCTTTTGTTGATGAAGTAACAAAACATGAAACCTATAGTGGACATAAAAATTTGTGGAATCACAAAGAAATACACTGTAAAATAGACCCAATAGCAGAGATTATTAATCACTTTGAAGAAGTTAAAGAAGGGGGAGATTATAATATAGAAAAAGTTGCTTTTCTAAAAGAATTAGGTAGAGCAGCTTATAATGATAATATTTCGTATTTCCAATCTCAATCATTAATTGAAAATAAAGCTCTTATTGTTTCTCAAAATGATTATAATTATGATTCTGAAATATGTATATGTCCAGTCTGTGGTGTTAATTCTCTAATCATTTATAAATGTGTAGATTATGAAGTAGATCAAGATAATGTGGTTTATAGTGAAACTTCTTATCCTATTCGTGTGAAATGCGAATGTTGCTCATTTGAATTACATCATGAAATCGGAAACGCTAGTGAATATGGAATTGAAGGAATAAGAGATTTCTGGGTATAATAATTAATATTTTTGGACAAAATCCCTATTTCATCCTGTAAATCCTTAAATCCTGGATATCCTGATTCAGACATTATTTTTATGACTGTCACCGAAAAAGTTTTACAAGTTAAAAACTTCCTCCAAAAAACCCCCATCTTTGAAAACATCATCGACGAACAACTACAAGCAGTCGCTAATATTGCTATTCTTCAGACCTACAAAAAAAACGAAACTCTTTTTTGGGAAGGAGACGAAGCAACGGGATTTTTTATTGTTAAATCTGGGAGAATAAAAGTTTTTAAAGTTGCAAATAACGGTAAAGAACAGATTTTACATATCTTTGGAATAGAAGAATATTTTGCAGAAGTTCCCGCTTTTGATGGTGGAAACTTTCCCGCATCAGCAGCAGCAATAGAAACTTCTGAAGTTGTGTTTATTCCCAGAACTGCATTTTTAATGGTTTTGCAACAACATCCAACTTTAGCAATAGCCATGCTGGGAACATTTGCGCGACATTTGCGACAATTAACCCACTTGGTTGATACTCTTTCTTTTCAGGAAGTACCAGAAAGATTAACCAATTACTTGTTAAAATTGAGCAAACGCAATGATAATATTAATGTGATAGAATTAGACTTACCCAAAACACAATTAGCTGCTTTATTAGGTACAGTTCCCGAAACCCTATCTCGTGCTTTTTATAAATTAAGTCAAGAAGGAAAAATTGAAGTGAACGGAACAAAAATTACATTATCTGATGAAATACTTACACCCAGGAGTAACTGAAGCTTGATATAAAACACCCTTGGATTTTACATAAATCATACCACAAAAAAGGAGTATGTCAATATCAATGGCTGAAAAAACCTATTTTCGTAAAATTATTGAGAATATTATCAAGAGTATTGAGAATAGAGACTGATTATTGAGAAAAAAAAGTAGTTGTACAATTTTGGAAAAATGGAGATTTGAAAAACTTATATTTGAAGGATAAAGATCCCCGACTTCTGAAGTCGGGGATCTGTATTTTTTATACTTTTGAATTCTGTAACCTGTACTGTTTCCATTTCTCCTGCTGTCGCGCTCTTTTCTCAGCGGTTAAACTATCAAAACAGTAAGGACAAGAAATACCTTCTTCATACTGAGGAGAAGACTTATCTGCGTCGGAAATGGGATGACCACAACAGAAACATAACTCATAACTACCTTCCTCCAAACCGTGACGCACCGCAACCCGTTCATCAAATACAAAACATTCACCTTCCCACAAACTTTCTTCCTTGGGTACTTCCTCTAAATACTTGAGAATGCCGCCTTTGAGATGATAAACTTCCTCAAAGCCTTGAGCCAGCATATAAGATGAGGCTTTTTCGCAACGGATACCACCGGTACAAAATAAAGCAACTTTTTTGTGTTGATTCGGGTCTAGGTTTTTACTGACGTATTCAGGAAATTCTCGGAAAATTTGCGTTTGGGGATTTTCTGCTCTTTTGAAAGTACCAATACTTACCTCATAATCATTGCGGGTATCAATTACCGTCACTTCCGGGTCAGAAATCAAATCATTCCATTCTTGTGGACTGACGTAATTTCCCACCTGTTCATTTGGGTCAACTTCCGGTATTCCCAATGTGACAATTTCTCGTTTTAACCGCACCTTCATCTTTTCAAAAGGTGGTGTATTTGTGTAAGATTCTTTATTTTCCAAATCTGCTAACCGAGTATCACCACGGAGAAACGCCAAAACCGCATCAATAGCTGGACGAGAACCAGCAATAGTGCCGTTAATCCCTTCCTGTGCTAGTAAAATCGTTCCCTTGATGCCTTGTTCCTGACAAAAAGACAACAGCGGTGCTTGCAGTTCGATATAATCAGGTAAACTGACAAATTTATACAGAGCAGCTACAACTACAATATTTTCTTGGTTCATCTGTTTACAACAAAAGAATATTAGGGTAATATATTTTCAATGTTTAAAATTAACCTGTTTTTTCAGAAAAAGAAACTTTTTAATTTTAACCTTTCACTTTTGAATTTAGACTTGAAAACGGGGGTTTAGCTCAGTTGGTAGAGCGCCTGCTTTGCAAGCAGGATGTCAGCGGTTCGAGTCCGCTAACCTCCATTAATTATGTTTAAATATAAGTGATAAGTTATTTGCTGGCATTTGGTAAACCTTTTGCAGTGTCAGATTTTCGGCTTTTGCTGCTTCTACCACATCCTCTAAATTACGCACTCCCCAAGCTGGGTTTTGTGACTGTAAAGACTCATCAAAAGCGGCGTTACTGGGTGCGGTGTGTTGTCTATTTTGTTTATAAGGTCCATATAAATAAAGAATACCACCTGGGGGAAGAATCCGTCCAGCCCCAGCCATCAGTCCCAGACAGGCTGACCAAGGGGAAATATGAATCATGTTAATGTTAATTATGGCGATAATTGATGAGTCTGTAACTTTGTCTTTCTCCACTGGCCAGACTGGTAACTGAGCATCTAAATCTAAAGGTGGGTAAAGATGATCACTTTTAAATTCTTCTGCCCAAGCTGTAATACTTTCCCTTAACATAGGGTTTGGATCAGAAGGTAGCCATTTTCGTGGTGCTAGATGAGGTGCAAAAAATACCGCGTGTTCTCCTGTTCCGCTGGCTATTTCTAAGATAGTGCCGTTTGTGGGTAATACTTGTAAAAGTACCTCTAAAATAGCTTCGCGGTTGCGTTGTGTTGCTGGTGCAAATTGTTTTTTATCTGGGTTTGTGTTCATATAATTAAACTAACAGTAAATTGCCGTTGGTTAACCCTCAGAATATTATTTTGGGGCTAGATCATGAATTAATTTGTTTCTTCCTTTACGTCTTTGCGCGTAACTTTTGTCAAATAACTGGAGATTAATTTGCCTAAATCAATTCATTCCACCCAACCACCACTAAAATTTATTCCCCAGCGTTTTAACCCCCTGGTACTCAAGATGATGTCTTGGTGTCTCCCTTTCGTCCTTCGAGTGAGAACTAGACCTTGGCTACCAGCTGGTATTGTGAAAATTGAAGCCAAAGATGCCGAAGTTTTAGCTAAATTATACCAGGAATTTCAAGCAGGAAAAATTCGTTTTTTAATTGCTTTTCGTCATCCAGAAGTGGAAGATCCCATGTCTATGTTGTATCTCTTATCCCGCATCCTTCCCAAGGTAGCGCGGGAAAAAGGGATTTCTTTACAATCTCCTGTCCATAGTCATTTCATGTATGAAAGAGGGATGACATTATGGGCAGGAAAATGGTTAGGATGGTTATTCTCTCGTGCTGGGGGTGTACCTATTCGCAGGGGAAGACGAGTAGACAGAAACGCGATTCAAATGGCACGGGATTTATTTGCAAATGCGAAAATGCCGATCGCGATCGCCCCGGAAGGTGGTACAAATGGTCACAGTGGTGTTGTTAGTCCTTTAGAACCAGGTGTAGCACAGTTGGGTTTTTGGTGTGTGGAAGATTTACAAAAAGCCAACCGTGAAGAAACTGTTTTTATTATCCCGATTGCCATTAAATATAGTTATGTTAACCCACCTTGGAAAAAAATAGATTGGCTGTTATCTAAATTAGAAGCTGATAGCGGTTTACCAGTTGCGGAAATTAGTCTCACAGGTAAAAAGCAGGAAGAAATTTTATATCAGCGAATTTTACATTTAGCTGAATATTTGATTTCGGAAATGGAAGAATTTTACCGCCGTTTCTATCATCAAAACTTACCAGAAATAACTACAGCAATTACTTCTGAGGATACAGCTAAACCCAACGATGTGTTAATTACTAGATTACACCGTTTGATGGATACGGCGTTACAAATTACAGAACAATATTTTAATGTGCAGCCCCAAGGTAATTTTATTGATAGATGTCGGCGTTTAGAAGAAGCGGGTTGGAATTATATTTATCGTGATGATATAGCCGATATCAAGAGTTTACCACCTTTGAAACGTGGTCTTGCTGACTGGGTAGCTGAAGAAGCAGATTTGAAAATGCAACACATGAGAATAGCAGAAAGTTTTGTGGCGGTTACTGCTAATTATATACTAGAAAAACCGACGGCTGATAGATTTGCTGAAACGACTTTATTAATGTTTGATATGCTGTCTCGCATTCAAGAATCTACTTTACCAGGAAGACCACGTTTAGGTTTAAAACAGTCAATGATTATTGTTGGTGAACCGATTTCTGTGAGTGAAAGATGGAAAGCTTCTCAGGGTAATAAACAGGCTTCTAGACAGGGTGTGAGTGATTTAACGAAAGATTTGCAGGTGGCGTTGGAGGAGTTGATTAAGGATTAGTTTCACGCTCTAGACGCAGAGAAGGTTTTTGTAATAGTTTCATTTACCCTCGAAACTATTCCAAATATCTTCAAGTAAAGGAGTATCAAAATCATCTGGAACAGTAAATTTTTCAGTTTTATTTGAGGCTGCACAGAATGATGACATCAATTGAACTATCCGTCTTTATCCGTCTTTATCTGTGTTCATCCGCGTTTATCTGCGGTCAATTATTCTTGATATCTTATTCTATGCAACTTCATATCAATTTGGTATCACGCCCTTAATTACAAGCTAGTAATAAATCTTACTGCTATAGAACAGGAACAAACTGTGTAGAATTCTGTTTCAAGCTAAGGAAAGATTCAATGGAATTTCTATAACGTGCAGAGTGCGATCGCTCTAAATATAGCATACTTAAATAACAGCAAATTCAGTAAAATTTATTATGTTCGCAGAAAACACCAGACAGTTAAAAGATTACATCCTGCCTCGTGCTTTCTGCCTAGTTAGACTAATCTTCTAAATCCAAATCTGAGTCATCATCATCATTATCATAGGTGAGATCATCGAGATCTATAATCTCTGAGATTTCTTCTACTTCCTTGAGGTGGTCAGACTCTACAGGTTCACGTGCTATTAAGCGTCCAGTTGACTTTAGCCATTCCAGCAGTACAAATTCATTACTTGTACGAATTACAGTGGCTCGTTGGTTACGAGGTTGTTCATGCAAGGGTCCGTTAAGCATAAGAAAATTCTCTTTGAATAGGGAAAAAACTAGATTAACTCAAAAGCTTGCCAGAAAAATTTTCTTCAGTTCTGACAAAGTTCCTAAACTGGCATCTTCAGGTTATATTTACTACAACACCATTAATGCTTGCTCTTTATATATTGCTTGAAACTTTTGGCTGTATGCCTTTGAATGTAATCTATTGTCAAATAAGTTGGTAGTAGCACTTACGCAAGATTGAACTCAAAACCTGATTCTTGCGTAGGGGTAATTCATGAATTACCCCTACTTTCGTTCTGTTTTGCGTAAGTCCTGGGTAGTTGAGGTTCCTTTGTGAATAGAAGTTGTGAGTTTAAAACAATGACAACTTAGTTCTATTTTCAGTCTAATCTATCTTGACAAAAAATACTACTTTTAAGATAGTTCATAATTTATTTCATAGTGTATAAGTAATGAATATACTCCGTACATAATCATTCAATTCATGTCCATAATTTTTTCGCTACTGATTCCGAAACAGGTATTACTGATAAGCGATTTCCTTTTTTAACCACTAATAATTCATCTTCGCTAAATTTTTCTTTGAGTGTAGATAAGGAAATAGGCTGAGAAAATTCCTTGACAAATTCTACTTTAACTGTTTGCCAACGGGGAGATTCTGGAGTAGATTTAGGATCATAATATTTACTATTTGCGTCAAATTGTGTAGGATCAGCGATACCTATTTCAACTATTCGCATTAAACCAAAAATACCAGGAGGTTCAGCATTAGAATGATAGAAAAAAGCAAAGTCTCCTATTTGCATTTGTTTCAAGAAATTACGCGCTTGATAATTACGCACACCGTCCCAAATTGTCTCACCTTGCTGTTGTAAGTCAGTAATACTATAAACTGCCGGTTCTGACTTCATTAACCAATAATTAATTGCATTCATTTAAATTCTAAACATTTAATTCCATAATTGTAGAGACAATTTTAGCCCCCCTTTTGAAGGGGGGATCATCCTAACTCGCGACTGATTTACCCCAGCCGATGTAAGGTAATTTCGCTGCGATCGCTCTTACCTGTGCTGCATTTGCTACCAACTGTCCGCAAGCGTCCCAAGTACCAGAAACAAAAGCGGTTCTCGTTCCTTCACTCATCACTACTGGAACAGTAAAACCGCTGGTTTGCACTTGCAAATTTTCCACATCTATGGTAATGACTGCTTGGGGATTAGCAGTGACTAATTCTTGCAGTTGCTTAATTATGCTAGATTCTGCTGTTACACAAGGTATACCCAT
Organism: Anabaena sphaerica FACHB-251; assembly: GCF_014696825.1. Taxonomy (NCBI): domain Bacteria; kingdom Bacillati; phylum Cyanobacteriota; class Cyanophyceae; order Nostocales; family Nostocaceae; genus Anabaena; species Anabaena sphaerica. The sequence goes on from NZ_JACJQU010000009.1 coordinate 47,348, forward strand.
GGCAACGCAGTTACCAAAAAAGATTTCCGCAAAGCTTTCACCAATAAGGGCTTTTATACCCCATTTTGCTAATGCTTGGGGTGCGTGTTCTCTTGATGAACCACAGCCAAAGTTGCGGTTAGCTATTAATATTTTCGCTCCTTGATATTGAGGTAGGTCGAAGGGATGTTGACCGTTTAAGCCTTTTCTGTCGTCGATAAATACCCCTTCTCCTAAGTCGTCAAAGGTGATGGCTTTTAAGTAGCGGGCGGGTATAATGCGATCTGTGTCGATGTCGTTACCGATGAGGGGAACGGCGGTACTGGATATTTGTTTTACTTCACTTACCATAAGATTAATGAACCACGAAGGCACGTAGACAACCGAAGGGTGTCTTCCCGAAGGGTAGGACACGAAGGAAAGAGTTTAAGAGGATTTTAACTGTAGACTTCATGTATTTAAACCAAACTTTTAATTCCTCTCTGCGCCTCTGCGCCTCTGCGTGAAATAAAAAAGATGTGGTTTTTTACCTGAATATGGGTCTACAACATTTCTCGCACGTCAGCGACTTCACCTTTAATAGCAGCAGTTGCTACCATTGCGGGACTCATGAGTAAGGTACGACCGGAAGCGGAACCTTGTCTTCCTTTAAAGTTGCGGTTGGAGGAGGAGGCGCTAATTTGTCTTCCTTGCAGTTTGTCGGGGTTCATGGCTAAACACATGGAACACCCTGGTTCTCTCCATTCAAAGCCAGCAGCTTGGAAGATTTTATCTAGTCCTTCGGCTTCGGCTTCTTGTTTGACTCTTTCGGAACCGGGAACGACGAAGGCTTTCACACCCTCTGCAACTTTGCGTCCTTGGGCAATTTTGGCGGCTTCTCTTAAGTCGCTGATGCGTCCGTTGGTGCAGCTACCTATGAAGCAAACGTCAATTTTTGTCCCTTGAATCGGTTGACCTGGGTATAAATCCATGTAGCGATATGCTTCTTCAGCAATGAAGCGGTCTTCTTCTAGAAGTTCTTCAGCTGTGGGGACTTTTTCATCTACGCCAATTCCTTGACCGGGGGTTATTCCCCAAGTCACGGTGGGGGGAATATCTTCGGCATTAAATACTACTACATCATCATATTCTGCTTCGGCATCACTACGCAGAGATTCCCACCAAGCAAGGGCTTTGTCCCAGTCTGTACCTTTGGGGGCGAAGTCTCTATTTTTGAGGTAGTCGTAAGTGATATTGTCGGGATTGACGTAACCGCATCTTGCACCACCTTCTATGGCCATGTTACAAACGGTCATCCGTTCTTCCATGTTCATCTGTGCAAAGGTGGTTCCGGCAAATTCGTAAGCGTAGCCTACGCCACCTTTTACGCCGAGGGTACGGATAATATGCAAAATTACGTCTTTGGCGTAAACTCCAGGTTTTAAGTTACCGTTAACTTCGATTTTGCGGACTTTGAGTTTAGATAATGATAGGGTTTGGGAGGCAAGAACGTCGCGGACTTGGCTTGTACCAATACCAAATGCGATCGCTCCAAATGCACCATGACTTGATGTGTGGCTATCTCCACAAGCTATGGTCATTCCCGGTTGCGTTAGCCCCAATTCGGGGGCGATGACGTGAACTATCCCTTGATTTCCTGAGCCAATATTGTAAAAAGTTATGTCATTCTCTTGACAACTCTTTTCTAATGCTTGAATCATTTCTTCCGCCATGCTATCCATAAAGGGACGGGCTTGGTTTTCTGTGGGAACGATATGATCAACTGTGGCCACAGTCCGTTGTGGAAATAAAACTTTTAAACCCCTTTCTTTGAGCATAGCAAAGGCTTGGGGACTGGTAACTTCATGAATAAGATGTAGTCCAATAAATAGTTGCGTTAGTCCTGATGGAAGTGTACCAACGGTGTGTATATCCCAAACTTTGTCAAACAGAGTTCCCTTGCTCATACGTCAATCTATGTTAAAGGAGTCGAATTTATGATTATATCAGAAAAGCGATAATGTTATCGGTAAATCGATAGGAATATAATTGAGTATGCTTTTTCCCGAATACTCAGATATCCAACTTATTAAAAAAGTCGGGTATCTATACACATTTTAAATTGTCTCTGGGTCAATATTTAATTCTCTCAATTTTGCCGCTAACCGTGCTGATTTTTCAGCTTCTGCTTTTCTTGCTTCTGCTTCTTGTTCTGCTCTTTTAGCTTCTTGTTCTGCGCTTTCCTCAGGAGTAGGAACTAAAATTCCTTCTGGTGTAAAATACCGCAATAAACAATCATGAATACCCAAATATAACTCTAACTGTTGACTCCACAAATGTCCTTTTTCATTTGCTTCTAATGGTTGATATTTTCCATCTAATAAATGAAAACCTGCAAATTCTAAAGTGTAAGGATCAAACCAAAAATAATCAGGAGTGCGGAATGTATTTTGATAAAGTTGTTTTTTAAATTCTCTATCTGTATTTGCTGTACTTGGTGAGAGAATTTCTACAATCATATTAGGATATTTACCATCTTCATTCCAAACTACCCAACTTTTACGGGTTTTGCGTTCAGTTTCCAAAACAACAAAGAAATCTGGACCACGAAAATATTCTGATTTTTTCTGGTTAGGACTATAGTAAATGCTCATGTTTCCAGTAGCATAGAAATCATTTCTATCTTTCCACAACCATTTAAGACATTTAATTAAGAGCATAATTTGCTCTAGATGCAGTTCTGTTTCCACGGGAGGTTCATCACTATATAAATCACCAGGGGGAAAAATCACATCTTCGGAGATGTTTTCCTGTAATTCTCGTTCTTGTGCAATGATCATAATTTTGATATAGCATCAAGTTGTAATTTATTGATTATAGCATTTATTTGTATTTATCTGAATCAGGATGTCCAGAATTTAAGGATCTTCAGGATGAATACCCAAAATTTAAACAGTTTTTAATCATAAGATTATGTTAATCTTCAACTGACTTGACTAAATTTAAAGATATCTGAATTATGTATTTTTTAAAATTTATATTAAAAACTAATTAAGACAATTAAAAAAATCAAAGCATCAAAACAATTAACTCATCAAAAACACATCCTGTAAATCCTCTAATTCTGGATATCCTGATTCAGACAATTAAAATAACTAAACGCAGATGAAGGCAGATGAACGCGGATTTTGAATTTTTAAAACTATCTAAAAATCGGCATTCTTGGTGGTGCTGTTCTCCACATTAAATCAATTTCTTCGGGTGTCAATTGATAAGCTTGGTTGACTAAATCAGAAAGTCGCTGCTCTAATTTTAAAGCTTCGTTTTTCAGGCTTTGAATTTCTGGAACATAATCTCTCCGGTAATTAAATGTGCGTGGTTTGAAACCCTTGTAGAGACGTTCCGGCGGAACGTCTCTACCATATTTCCGGAGAGATCTAATAGACTTGTCCATCTTTATCTGTGTTTATCTGCGTTTATCTGCGGTCAATTATTCTTGATATCTTATTCTATGCAACTTCATATCAATTTGGTATTAAACTACCGTTAGTCTATGAAGGTTGAATTTACTGGTGTAGTGGTGAATTATATTCGCACTTTTCAGAAATTTGTCAGATTTAAACATGGGGTAAAATATCAAATAAACGAATTTGCAAATCTGGAAATTCCCAAGGTGAAACTATCCCATCTTCCCCTATAATATCCTCACTATCATAACCTTTCTGCGTCGGGTTTCTGAAAATGTGTAACTCACGTTTCAGTTTAACCTGTGGTGATTAGGTGATAAAAACCCCGGTGAAATTAACCGGAGTTGATAGGAAAAATAGTCTGAGTCTTTTTTATGCTTCTAAAATCTGAATTTCATCAAGTTGATTAATCACCACATCCGCACCTTGAACATTTCCTAAATTACCAATCCAAGTAATACCAATACAACCTGCGGCTTTTCCATCTCGTGCCATTTGCATATCGCCAACAGAATCACCTACCATCAAAGTAGCTCCCGGTTGTACACCTAAAGCTTGACAAGCTTGTGAGAATAAAATAGGATCTGGTTTACTAGGACCTTCATCAACTCCCATTTCTAGTTGTAGGTAATCCCTTAACTGATGAGTGATAACAAATTTCTGCACATCCCCAGTTGATGCGGCTGAAAGGATACCCAGTTTTAATCCTGCTGATGATAGTAATTTTAAAACCTCTAAGCTACCAGGGAACAGAGGTGAGGGAGTTTTACCAAGGTATTGTTCAGCTTCTGCTAAAGCCTGACGGGCAATTTTTAAGGACTCAAACCATCCTCTACCTGTTTCGGCTATATAGGCGGCTGCGGCTACTTCTGTTTCTCTGCGACTAGCTACGGCTATTAAACCCGCTGGATCTAGGCGATCGCCCTCTATGCCAAAAGCCATTAATAATGGTTCGCCAATACCGGGGATTTGCGCGTCTATCATCCGCGCTCCTTTTTGTCCGAGCGATCGCAAATAGGCTTCTGAGTCTTCTAATGTACCATTTTTGTCAAATAAAATCGCCTGAATATTAGAAAACGTCATGTTTCTACATTGAATAGTCGCCAACAGATTACACCCCACTAATATCAAATTTGAATATAAAAAAAGAGGGAAAATCCCTCTTGATCAAATACTTCGTTGTAGATAATTACAACTACGGGTATATTACTCTTCAATAGCTGCTGGAATTTGTTCTTCAGTTTCAGTTGCTGATGGAATTTCTGCTTCAGCTAAAGTTTCCACAGCTTCTACAGGTGCAGCTTCTACAGTTTCCACAGCTTCTACAGGTGCAGTTTCCACTGGTGCAGTTTCTACAGCTTCTACAGCTTCCACAGGTGCAGCCTCTACAGGTGCAGCGGTGATACCTTGCTGTTTAGCTAACATTTGTTCCCTATACTTAGCTGCCATTTCTTCGGCCTTATCATAGACCAAATCGCGGTTCTTAATCATGTCACCGGGTTCGGGTTCCAACTGCTTGGTAGACAGAGAAATCCGGCCTCTTTCTGCATCCAAGTCAATGATCATTACTTTCACTTCATCATTGACATTGAACACGCTGTGAGGTGTATCAATATGCTCGTGGGAAATCTCAGAAATGTGGAGTAGTCCGCTAACACCGCCGATGTCAATGAATGCACCGTAGGGTTTAATACCGCGAACAGTACCAATTACGACTTCGCCCACTTCCAAGCGGTTCATCTTGCGCTCAACTAGCGCCCGACGATGAGATAGAACTAAGCGGTTACGCTCTTCGTCTACTTCTAGGAATTTTAAGGGTAGTTCTTCCCCTACTAATTCTTCTTTGGGTTTACGGGTACTAATGTGAGAACCGGGTATAAATCCCCGTAGTCCTTCAATTCTTACCAATGCTCCACCACGATTAGTAGCAAACACGCCAGAACGGACAGTAGCATCTTCTGCCTGTAGTTGCCGTACTCTTTCCCATGCCCTCATGTATTCAATACGACGAATGGACAGGGTTAACTGACCATCTTCGTTTTCGTCAGTGAGGATGAAAAATTCCCGTGTTTCGTTTGATTGTAAGACTTCTTCCGGGGCATCGACCCGGTTAATAGACATTTCCTGTATAGGTATGTATGCTGCCGTTTTAGCACCTATGTCAATCAGAGCGCCGCGCGGCTCTATACTGAAGACGGTTCCTGGCACGATATCTCCAGGGCTAAAGTGATAATCATACTTGTCAAGTAGAGCAGCGAAATCTTCGTGAGTAAATCCAATTTCTGTAGCGGTTAAATTCTGATTGACCATGCTGATTTGTTCCTGGTTTTAGTCTCCGTCAAGTTTTTGTCACAATTAACGATGTATATGCGGTGGCTTTTAAATAAGTCTACACTTACATCTTTGTCAATCCTAGCGCAGAAGAGCTAGGTTCACACATATTATCTTCCAGATAGGATATTATATCACATACTGAAAAATTTTTCACTTGTGGGCATTTGCAGCCTCATAATTTTAGCAAACAAGACTCACAATATTATCCGTTGCTACCTAAATAGGCGGCAACGGATAGAATTTTGAGGTTTTTTACAAGTCTGGTGATCAGAATCTGACTTGAAAAATTGCTAGGTGGGGAATATTGAGAAAAAATGCCAGTTTTTAGGATTTAACTGCTTATTCTTTCTCTTTTCTCTCAAAGCGGGGAGGTTCGCGAAATGCGATCGCAAAGAAGAGAACACCTATTGCCAAGGTCAAAATTAAAATGTATGCAACGCTTTCCATATTAGGAGTTCCTGCCTATCCAGCCAGTAATCTTAGTTTACCAAGCCTGGGAAAAAGTATGAAGTTTGATTACTTCATACTTCATACTTTATCCTAGTTTAAGCTTCCTTACGTGTACGAGTGGTCTTGTCACCCACTTTCTGGAACAGACCCCACTCTACTTGTTCTTCTAGATCAGCTTCCACACCAGCAAATACATCTCGGTAGATTGTCCGAGAACCATGCCAGAGGTGTCCGAAGAAGAACAGCAAAGCAAATACAGCGTGACCAAAGGTAAACCAACCTCTGGGAGATGTACGGAATACACCATCAGAGTTCAAGGTTTCCCGGTCAAATTCAAAGATTTCTCCACCTTGAGCTTTACGAGCGTATTTCTTCACATCAGCAGGATCTGTAAAGGTCTTGCCGTTGAGATCACCGCCGTAGAAGCTAACAGTAACGCCTGTTTGCTCAAAGCTGTACTTAGATTCAGCCCGACGGAAAGGAATGTCAGCGCGGACAACTCCATCTTTATCGGTCAAAATCACTGGAAAGGTTTCAAAGAAGTTAGGCAGACGACGTACAGTTAACTCACGTCCTTCTGCATCGGTGAAGACTGCGTGGCCTTGCCAAGATTGAGCAATACCATCACCCTTAACCATTGGACCTGTACGGAATAGACCACCTTTAGCGGGGCTATTGCCTACGTAGTCATAAAAAGCCAGTTTTTCGGGAATTTGCGCCCAAGCTTCAGTCAGACTTGCACCTTGAGCAACACTGGTTTGCACGCGGCGATCAATTTCTTGACGGAAGTAGCCTTGATCCCACTGGTAGCGGGTAGGTCCAAACAGTTCGATGGGGGTGGCAGCGTTACCGTACCACATAGTACCAGCGACTACGAAAGCAGCGAAGAACACTGCCGCAATACTACTGGAAAGTACGGTTTCAATATTACCCATCCGTAGGGCTTTGTAGAGCCTTTCGGGGGGTCTAACTGTGAGGTGGAATAAACCCGCGATAATACCAACTACACCAGCTGCAATGTGGTGAGCCACAATACCACCGGGGTTAAAGGGGTTAAACCCGGCTGGTCCCCATTCTGGTGCTACTGGTTGAATGCTGCCAGTGACACCAAAGGCATCGGAAACCCACATCCCAGGACCAAATAGTCCGGTGAGGTGGAAAGCACCGAAGCCGAAGCAAAGTAAACCAGATAAGAACAAGTGGATGCCAAACATTTTTGGCAAGTCTAAGGCAGGTTCGCCGGTACGGGGATCTCTGAACAGTTCCAAATCCCAGTAAACCCAGTGCCAAACGGCTGCTAGGAATAACAAACCGGAAAGAACAATGTGAGCAGCAGCAACGCCTTCAAATGACCAGAAGCCAGGATCTACGGCTGTGCCACCAGTAACACTCCAACCGCCCCAGGATTCAGTTACGCCTAAACGTGACATGAAGGGAAGTACGAACATCCCTTGTCTCCACATGGGGTTGAGAACTGGATCACTGGGGTCGTATACAGCTAGTTCGTATAGTGCCATTGAACCAGCCCAGCCAGCAACTAGGGCTGTGTGCATTAAGTGTACAGAAATCAGCCGACCTGGATCGTTCAGAACAACTGTATGTACTCGGTACCAGGGTAGTCCCATCGACTACAATCCTCCTAGATGAGTTAGTTTACAAAGCAATTTTCTAACTGAGGTTCTGAGGGAGGTAAGCCACCTCTCAGAAAACTCTCTGAGTTTTTGTTATTGCCAATCTTGAGTTTTACCACAGATGAGCCTGTGGTTTAGCGATGCTTATCCGCTGAAATAGCTTTATTCCCTTGAGTTGTGAACTTTTGGGAAGGTGCTGTTTGAGCGGCGATGCGATCGCCAAGCAAAAATGAGAATATTTTAAAAAGTGTAACTATTGATGGAACGCTTTGCAAGCGTCTGAATAGATACGATTATTTAACTTGTGGCTCAAATATCGCTACCAATCCCTAAAATGCTGCTACTTATCATCTGATGAATCTGAAATGCTGAACTTTGTTTAATTGCATAATGTCCGGCATAAAATCAGATAGGGGTTTTAATAGGCGATCACTCGTTGTAAAATACTAGTTTTATTTTAAACATATTTTATGTATAATTAATTACTATTGCATTCATATAAAAGTAGATTGAAAATCCTCTATTTGCCTACTTTATGGATAGTATGGTATTGTCACAACGATTGGAATGCGTATGTGTTATAAATTCACAAAGACTTGGAATAAATAGAAACATTATCACTATGGAATTATCTGTACTAGCTTTACAAGCAGTAAATATTACGCTTTGGGCGCTTGATAAGGCTTCTGGTGGAGCGTTGGAGAAGGCGGGAGGAGATGTTTTAGAATTTTTGACAAAAAGATTTCAAGACAAACTTAAAATTAAAGAGTCTGATCCAAAGCTTTTGGAAGCTACTATATTAAGTGAAGCTGAGTGGGATAAGAAATTCCATGAAGACCTGGAAAGGCTGGTAAATCAGTATCGGCAGATACAAAATAGTTCTGTTTCACAAAACACTGAATCAGGTGTGAATGTCAACGTTACTGACAACTCAGGTACAGTAATTGGGCAGCAAATAGGTCAGCAATTTTTTCGTTAACCAACTTTTTTTTGATCTTAATAACTCAGATTTAGAATCAAACAGTAATTTTTTTCAAAGGCTTCTCAACTACATTAAAGTAGCTACTTTTTTGCTATGCTCCTTATTCTTCTGGTTTCTCTTTGGTTGGTTAGCTGACTACTCTTTTCCGTTTAGTCAGGCTCTAGAGCTAATGCTTGCTTGTTTTAAGGGTAAAATTTCAGCAAAGGTTAATAGTCTACAACAACAGCTACAAAGAACAGATATAATTTCCCAATTAAATAATAAACAGCAAGTTAAAAAGCTAAATAACTTAGAATCTCAAGCATGGTTATATGAGGGAATATTAGAGCGTCTTGGTGCAGATCCTTGTGCAAATCATGAAAAAATTGCAAGGACACTTGAGGCTTTAGAGTATAAAAGGAGTGAAATTTTACAAGAATTAGAGCCTCGGAGACCTCGTAGCTATCAAGCACTAGCGGAATTACAGAATTCCGTTCGCATTTTTTTGGCTAGTCAAGCGGAAAAAGACTATGAACAACTTCAGAAAATTTTAACTAACTTGGTTTTCTTCGCAAGAAGTAGGAAAGCTTCACAGATTGTTCTTTCAGAAGTTATCAATAAGTTAGCTGCGGAAATAGCAAAAAATACTAATCAAATTAGCCCTTATCGCCTTCGCCTTGCTTATAGAATTGATGAACTAATGAGGGTGATATCAACGAAGCTAGTCTTAGGTTATAATGACTCGACAACTGATAGCAATTACCAGTCGATTATTCAGGAGTTGCGCTCCCGTATAACTCTTTTGTCTAAAGAGTTTAACAATTTACTCAAAGTTAATCAATATGATAAAAATGATCTCGAAAGGCGTATTAATGAAATTTCTAATCTTTCAAAAAATATTTCCGATTTGCATAGAGAAATATCTAACCGTGATGTAGATATAGTTGCTTTACAAGAAAATATTCAAAATCTGACAAAAACAATTCAAGATAAACAGATTCAGATAAATAATCTACAAAATACAATCTCTAAATTGAAAATAAATATTCAAGATGTAACCGAGATTGATCAAGAAAACCAAAATTGCATCAATAATCTACAGAGTCAGTTATCTAAATTGAGTCAGGAAAAATCAGAACTACAGAATAAGCTTAGGAATATATCTGCCTACACACAAATAAAAATATCTGAAATTGAAGAATTACAAACAGAAAAATCTCTTCTAAAAAATCAAAAATCTGACATAGAACAACAATATCGAAATTTATATCAACGCTATCAACAACAAAATGATGAAATAGCTAACCTAAAGAAACAACTTGATCAAGCTAAAAGATCAACTTATACCTATAGTTCTTCACAACAGCCTCAAAAAACTAATAACCCAATAGCGACAGAAAGAAAGATCTCAGTAGAAGAATATCAAAAAATTGCTAATCAAAGTGATTATGAATATGTCAAACCTTATTATCGGAAGGATGGAACCCCTGTAAGCGGATATTACAGAAGAAGACGAAGTAAATGAGCTTCAGGATATAGCGAAGGGTGAGAATCTGATTATGGAGTTTTTAGGTGCAGGTAATTTAATTGCTAACAAGATGACTTTTGAGGAATTTCTCAACTATGACGATGGTACGGATAGTTTATATGAATTGGAAAATGGAGAATTAATTTCCATGCCTTCAGAAAGTGATATAAATCAAAGGATAGCAATGTTTTTGGTTGCTTATTTTTTAAGCTGTGGAATTCCTTCCTCTAGATTGCGGATGAAGGCTTAGGTGGCTGTGAATAGCAGAAGTGTGGGTGTGCGTGTACCTGATCTGGTAGTATTTTCTGAAGAGTTAGCGATCGCAATGACATAGGCTACTCGATCACTGGTATTGATGGATATGCCACCACCGTTATTTGTTTCTCCCCTATTTCCTGATCTCAGGTTGACTGCTGCTCAAGTTTTACAGGGATGAGATGCTATTCTTGTGAAGATAATTTGACTAGATGTAATTAAGTAAATATATATCCTAGAATAATTAACTGCTGATTTAAAAAAATTAATGGTCATAACTTGGGTTTCTCGGTCTATGAGACGGTGGGGTAGAATTGCAAAATTCCTATCTTTATTCTCTATCTGTTTATTGTTGGCTGTTAGTTGCACCCCTAGTCCACAGCCGACTACACCTAATTCTGGTGCAGTCAATACTCCTGCTGGTGATGGACGGATTACTATCGGTACAACATCAAAGCCAAGAACCCTTGATCCGGCTGATGCGTATGAGTTGGCATCCTTGGGTTTAGTATTTAATATGAGCGATCGCTTGTACACCTATGAACCAGGTAACACAGAAATAAAACCCCAACTGGCCACAGCATTACCTAAAGTTAGTGCAGATGGTCTAACCTATACCATCCCTTTGCGTCAAGGAGTGGTTTTTCACGATGACACTCCCTTCAACGCCAAAGCAATGGAATTTAGCATCCAACGCTTTATAGAAAATAAGGGTAAACCCTCCTTCTTATTAGGCGATACCATAGACTCTGTAAAAGCCACAGGGGACTATGAGTTAACAATTAAGTTGAAAAAGCCTTTTGCGGCGTTTCCCTCCTTGTTGGCGTTTCCTGGGGTGTGTCCAGTTTCCCCCAAAGCTTATGAAATGGGTGCAGGTAAATTTAAACCCAATATCTTTGTTGGCACTGGTCCTTATAAATTGGCTAATTACGGTACAGATTCTCTACGATTTGATGTATTTGATAAATATTGGGGAGAAAAACCAGCCAATAAAGGTATTAATGTGCAAATTCAAACCAGTCCAGTTAATTTATTTAATGCTTTTAAAACTGGGGCGGTAGATGTGGCTTATTTATCTTTACAACCAGACCAAATTCGCAGTTTAGAAGCAGGTGCTAAAAAAGGAGATTGGCAAGCAATTAGCGCCCAAGGTAGTGTAGTTAGTTATATGGTGTTGAATCGCAATCAGAAACCTTTGGATAAACCAGAAGTTAGAAAAGCGATGGCATTACTCATTGATCGTCCATTACTAAATGATCGTGTTTTATTAGGTCAAGCTGATCCGCTTTACAGCATGATTCCCACTACCTTTAATGTTTCCCAACCATTATTTAAAGATAAATATGGTGATGGTAAATTTGAAGAAGCCAAAAAATTGTTAACTACTGCTGGTTTTTCTCAAGCAAATCCCGCTAAAGTACAAGTTTGGTATCCCGCTAGTTCACCTACCCGGAGTTTAGCAGCACAAACACTCAAATCTTTGGCTGATACTAAAATGGATGGGATATTACAACTAGAAGTTAAAACCGTAGAAGGTGCTACCTTTTTTAAACAAATTTCCAATGGTTTATATCCAGTAGCTTTACTAGATTGGTATCCAGACTTTTTAGATCCAGATAATTATGTCCAGCCATTTTTAGATTGTCCGAAAGGTTCAGAGGCTAAAGGCTGTGAAGATGGAGGAAGTCAAATTCAAGGGTCTTTTTACTATAGTGAAGCAATGAATAAACTCATTGCTCAACAACGTAAAGAACAAAACCCAGAAGCCAGAAAGAAAATATTTACTGACATTCAAAATCAAGTTTTGAATGATGTTCCTTACGTTCCTTTATGGCAAAACAAAGATTATGTATTTGCCCAAAAAGGTGTAACTGATGTCAAACTTGATCCTACCCAAAACTTGATTTACAAAAGCATCAAAAAATAATCTTTAGAGGTGAGGTTTAATCTCGTTCCCAGACTCTGGCTGGGAATGCCATTGAGAGGCTCTGCCTCATGCTAATTTATCAAGCAGAGCCTTAAGACTACATTCCTTGTCAGAGTCAAAAAACGAGGTTAAATTTATGAGGCAGAGCCTCAAGGCTGCATTCCTTGCCAGACACAAGGAATGAGTTAAATGTTGAACTTTGAATTAATAAAAATATGTCTCGTTCAAAAGCTTTACAGTATTACATTGTTTCCCGGTTGCTTTTTGCACCACTGCAACTATTAACTATCATCACCATAGTTTTTCTTTTATTGAGAGCAACACCAGGAGATCCAGCGGATGCAATTCTAGGTGGACGTGCGCCAGAAAGTGCGAAAGAAGAGTTAAGAAAACAACTAGGTTTAGATTTACCTATTTGGTTACAATATCTCAATTATTTAGGACATATTTTACGTTTTGATTTGGGAACTTCCCTAACCAGTCGTGGTCAAAATGTTGGAGAAATAATTGGTCAATATTTCCCAGCTACAGTAGAGTTAGCCGTTTGTAGTATGCTGGTAGCTTTAATTGTCGGGATTTTAGTTGGTACTTTTTCTGCTTCTCGTCCAGGAACTTATTTTGATGTAGGTGGGCGTTTATTTGGAATTATTACTTATGCACTCCCCATGTTTTGGGCGGGAATGTTATTACAATTAATTTTCTCAGTTCAACTCGGTTGGTTTCCTAATTCTAACCGTTTTCCCCCTAATCTTCCCGCACCTGCATCTATGACTGGGTTATATACAATTGATAGTTTATTAAGTGGTAATTTCGGTCAATTTCTCACAGCTTTACATCATTTGGCTTTACCTAGTCTGACTTTGGGAATTTTGTTGAGTGGAATTTTTGAGCGTATTGTGCGAGTGAATTTAAAACAAACATTAAAAGCTGATTATGTAGAAGCAGCTAGGGCGCGAGGAATTTCCGAAAATAAGATTTTAGTTTCTCATGCTTTAAAGAATGCCTTAATTCCTGTAATTACCGTGTTAGGTTTAACATTTGCTTCACTGTTAGGAGGGGCAATTTTAACAGAAGTGACGTTTTCCTGGCCTGGGTTAGCAAATAGATTATATCAAGCTATTTCTGATCGGGATTATCCGACAGTGCAGGGGGTATTAGTATTTTTTGGGGCTATTGTTGTGAGTGCGAGTATTTTGATTGATATTCTCAATGCTTATGTAGACCCGAGAATTAGGTATTAGAGGAAAAATATGATTTCGTATTTGTCTGAATCAGGATTTACAGGATTTGAGGATTTACAGGATTTGTATTGATCATGATCAATTAATTTTTCCAATCTTTAATCCTGTTAGCGTGGTGTAAACCATAATTTCTGATGCTGAGATCATTTTGCCTCTAATACCAATTTTATGTGAAAATTTTTCATCCTGTTAATCCTTCAATCCTGCAAATCCTGATTCAGACATTTTAATCTTACTTCTGTAAACTGCGGGGATCAAGGGCATCACGTAACCCATCACCGAGTAAATTAAACGCTAAAACTGTGAAAATAATTAATATTGCTGGGGGTAAAATCAGCCAAGGTTGTAATACTAAAATTGACGCATTACTAGCTAAAGAAAGCATATTTCCCCAAGAAGGATCAGGTTGTTGAATACCTAAACCAATCAGACTCAAAACTGCTTCTGCACTAATAAAACTAGGAATTGTCAAAGTAGCAGAAATAATTACATAACTAGCAGTTTGGGGTAGAACATGACGGAGAATAATATAAATTGGTTTACCACCCATGGCCAATGATGCTTGTACAAATTCCCGCTCTTTAATTGATAGAACTTGACCGCGAATAACTCTGGCTAAACCTGCCCAACTAATTACAGAAGTAATCACAACAATTAAGAAAAAGCGTTGTGTACTGGTTAATTGGGGGCTTAGAACTCCTGATAATGCTGCTAACAAATAAATGCTAGGAAAAGTCATTAACACTTCTGCTAAACGCATAATCACACTATCAACCACACCCCCGAAATAGCCGGAAATACCACCTATTATTAACCCCAGGGGATAGGTAATGATGATGCCAAAAATACCGATAAATAAACTGATGCGACCACCATAAAGCAGACGGCTAAATTGATCTCGTCCTTGTTCATCAGTCCCTAGAATATTCCATTTTGCTTCACCAGTTGCGCCGAATAAATGCAGATTTAGAGGAATACCAGGAATAATGGTGACTTCATCCCATTTAGGAGGTAGGGGTAAACTCAGTTGAAATAATCGATATTCTGGACCGGAAACAAATAAACCCAAAGGTGAAGGCTTTTTGAAGTCTGCAATTAATTTCCTTTCCCCTGTTTCTAGGCTTGTGTCTCCTTGAATTGTCGGATAAATATGGGGTCCTATAAATTTACCCGCTGGAGAAACCCAATAAATGCGTGTTGGTGGCAGTAGTGAACCATTTAGCTGTGAATCATAAGGGTTGTAAGGTGCTATAAAGTCAGCCCCAATTACTGCTAAATAAAATATTAACAACACAGTTGCACCAAATCTAGCCAAAGGATTTTTCTTCAGTCTCTGCCACCAATTCATAATTTTTATTCACAAATCAAACAATTTTAGATTTTAGATTTATTGGATGAATAAATCGGGAAAGTGAAAGTTTGAAAATTTTACGAAAATTTTGAATTTTCAATCCAAAATCTAAAATTGAAAATCCAAAATTTTGTCAACGCTAACTATCTAAGCATTTAACTGTTCAGCTAAATACCGTAATTCCTCATTTTGTTTTTCATGCTCAACAACAAACACATTAGAATAAAGATTAGCTAAAACTTGTTTTCCTTGTTGAGTGAGAGATAAATAACGTAATCCTTCTTTGATATAAGGATAAACACCATTCCAGTAAAATTTAGCGTAGTTCTTGCGTAAATCTCCAGGGTTTTTATAGCCTAGAGCTTTATTGATTCCGGTTTCTTCAAATTCGTAAAATAAACTTGTGATTTTTTTCAAGTAACGGGGATCACTTAATTGCCCAATCAAATCAGCAGCACGTACTAAGCCGGCAAAGTGAGTGGTATCTTGATGATCATCGGCGCTAGGAACTGGAAACCTTGTTAATTCAATATTGTTCTTAATCACTTCCGAATCAATTAAAGGATGTCCACCAAATCTCTCATCAATAAATAGTTTAGCTCGATCTACATGATAGGGAGTGAGACTAGCATCAGAAGCACCAGGAGGAAGAGACACCATGTTGCCATTTTGTCCTGTAGCATATAAGCATTCTGATTCTTGGTCGTCGCGACAAACTCCTTTGACATAGCCAATATCGTGACACAACAAGGAGATGATCACGTGCAACCAGTCTTCACTGGAAACTCTACCTTCCCGAATGTGTCTACCGCGCAAAATTTCCTGTCCCACGAGGGTAACGAGAACAGAGTGTTCAACATTGTGATATAAAGCATCGCTGTTGGCAATGTTTTCCAAAGCCATGTTACCAGCCCAAGCTATGATGTCTTGATAATCAGTTTTTAAACCACCGTAGGTACGTTGATAACCTGTTCGCAGCTGATTTACAAATGCATCAATGATAATTTCAGTTGTATTGAACATAGAGGATTCTCAGGGTATATATTTTTTATAATCGCGTTTACCGATTGTAATTGCGGTCAATGTAAATTCCTCTGTTGCGCTATGGGTAAAGTTGCTGTTGCAAGTAATCCCGGTGTATTACCCGCACAAGGGGCGATCGCTTTCTAACAGAGATAAAATTTTTCACGTTTATGAAGCGTATCGAATCAGTGATAAAGCTACAATACTCAAAGACTTTAGTGCTTTTGACTCCCATAGGATTAAGTTTACATGATCCATCTCAATTTTTTCTAGTACATGAATGAAGTTCATTCCTGGGTGTACAGGATTGTAAATATTATGATATTATAGGAATTGGTAAATATTAAACTCAATGCTAAGTGCGGGTGTAATTCAGTGGTAGAATGTCTGCTTCCCATGCAGAATGTCGTGGGTTCGAGTCCCATCACCCGCTTTCAAATTTATCAAACAGAATACAGGAGTCAGAATTGATCTGAGTATTCTGCACGACTGGCAGATGTATAATTGAGTTTAAGACACCCACCAAATCACAGATTTGGTGGTCTTTCATTAGTGGGCGATTCAGATCCGCCCGTAATTAATTCTGACTCCTGACTCCTTCTTCAATCCTTGGTTTTCCAAAAGGTGATAGTTCATATGTCACCTTTTTGATGAAGTTATTAATCGGGCTGCCAAATTTTGATTGTATTATCAGCACTACCACTAATTATCTGATTTCCGTCAACACTAAAAGCAACAGAATGGATAGTTGATGAATGCTCCATAAGGGTATTTATCAATTCTTTAGTATACAGATGCCAAAGCTTAATTGTGTTGTCATGACTGCCACTTACCAGGGTTTTACCATCAGGACTGAAAGCTACACTTGTTACTGTATCTGTATGTCCATTAAACGTGTGAATAAGTTCTCCTGTGGATAGATACCAAAGTTTAATAGTGTTGTCATGACTCCCAGTAGCAAAAGTTTGATTATCAGGACTAATAGCTATAGTATTAACCACATCTGAATGCTCAATAATGCTAATAATTTCTGAGCCTTCTTTAGCATTCCATATTTTGATAGTTTTGTCAGCATCACCGCTAATTAACTTTTCTCCATCCCTGGTGAAAACCAGAGCATTAATATAATTTTTATGCCCGGTGAGAGTATATATTAATTGTTCAGTGCTTAAGTTCCATATTTTGATAGTTTTATCCATACTGGAAGTTGCAAAAAGATTACCATCAGGGCTAAAAGCGACAGAGGTTACACAACCAGAATGCTCAATAAAAGTTTTACTTTTCAACCCATGCCATAGCTTAAATGTTTTGTCATAGCTGCCAGTAGCAATTATTTTTCCATCAGCAGAAAAGGCGACTGAGGAAACATAGTTGGAATGACCAGTTAAGCTGTGAAGAAGTTCTCCAGTTTGGATGTCCCAAATTTTAATATTTTTATCGGCACTTGCACTAGCAAAGGTATTTCCTTGCGGATTAATAGCAATAGAAAAAACATAATTGGAATGACCATACAGGGTATTGACGCAATGCCAAATTCTGGGTTGTTCTCTTTGTATAGATGCTAACGTTTTCAATTCATGGTTATAAGCAGCCCTATATTGTTGGAGAATTACCTTAAGTTTTTCTAACATTTCATTAGTCCAGACAGAAGGGAAATCTGAACTTAATTTGAATAACTGGGGTTTATAATTTGGATCAATATTCAAGTAATACCAATCTGCCAAAAATGCTGCTAATAGCTTGTGCAGAATAACGATAGTCTGTCTAATCGCCCGCAAACTCTTAGTTTCATCATTGCCAACTTCTTCAAGTTGTCCTTTAACTTCTTCCCAGTTCCAAGGTTCAAAAGATAAAGATACTGGTTCTTGAAGACCCCAAAATCTGACATGGAAATAAACTTCATGATCTGTAACGTCAGTATAAATGATTGCTGTTGGTACAGCGGATAAAATAGTTTCTAACTGTTTGACTTCAGCATCAAAAATTGAACGCTCAAAGTATTTACCATAGAATTCTACTGGGCATAAATCACCATGCAGGGGATAATATTTTTCTAAAAATAATTTTAGTTGGTTGCGAATTTCTTTTTTGAGACTATCACGAAATGAAATAGGAAAGTCATCGCTAATATCTGGTGGTGGCACTAACATCAATAAGCGCGGTTTCTTTTGTTCATCTATAAAAATTCTCTGTGCTTCATCACGACTTAAAATCCCAGGCCATTTCTGCTGGTCAAAAATTCCTTGAATCTCTTTTTGCTTAATATCAATTTCTTTAGCTGTTGTCTTGCGACTTAAATCTAGATACAATGCGCTTAACTTACCTCTGTCCTCTATTTCTTCCTGCTTTAATTTAAGCAATTTTTCGGTTCTTTGTGATGCTAATGTTACTTCTATATCTCCATCAATGGGTGTCTCCTGAATTTGTAAAAATTCTTTTCTTCTAACTTCTCTGCGCTTATAGTAATCCATCTCAGCTTGAACTACCCGCTGATCTTGTCTCAGTTTTTGAATGGTTGTAGATAGATTAATTTGATTTTCTTTAACAAAACTTTGGCTGGTAAATGCCGAAACAATTCTATTAGTAGTCTGAGTAACAAAATCGACAGCCGCATCAACAATCTCAAATGTCATATAAGTTATAAAGTTCAGAAAAATAACACTTAATCAATTTTATCTGTTAAATTTCTCAACGTATCCGTACATAACAATTTTTATTAGTATAAAGTAGAAGAAATGCCTGTAAACCCACTTCTGAAGCACTGGAAAGAGGGGAACTTTAAGGTTGATTAATTCTCTGCTAGAGTGGGTTTGGGGGGAAATTCGTTCTAAATCGAATAATAGAGCGGGAAAGATTTTGCATCTTTAGGCTTGACATACACACGCTCTTGAGGCTCTAATTTTAATTCATCAAAGCGATCGCGTGTTAAATGGGCAGTAAACGTTTGCCCGTCATCTAACTTTAACTCTACTTGAATTTCCCAGCCCAAATGAATCACACGATTGACTGTGGCAGGTGCAGTTGTGCCATTAGCAACTCTTTCCACAATCACATCTTGGGGACGCAAGAACACTTGTGGGTTAGCTGAGTCGAAACCGCTGCTTTGGAAAATCTTAGAAGAACTTGGTAGAACGTTCACTGGTCCAATAAAACTCATGACAAACGCCGATGCGGGATGATCATAAATTTCTGCGGGTGTTCCTACCTGTTCCACCTTGCCTTTATTCATGACCACGATTTCATCGGAGACTTCCATTGCTTCTTCCTGATCGTGAGTTACGAACACAGTGGTAACGTGAACTTCGTCATGGAGACGACGTAACCAAGCGCGTAAGTCTTTACGAACTTTAGCATCTAATGCGCCAAATGGTTCATCGAGTAATAATACATTAGGTTCTACGGCTAAAGCTCTAGCCAAAGCTACTCTTTGTCTTTGTCCACCAGAAAGTTGAGAGGGATAGCGATCGCCTAATCCATTTAATTGCACCAATTCTAGCAGTTGTTCTACTTTCCCCTTAATTTTCTTTTTCGGTGCTTTGCGAATTTCTAAGCCAAAGGCGATATTTTGTCGCACATTTAAATGCTTAAATAGGGCATAGTGCTGAAAGACAAACCCAATATTACGTTCTTGCACACTTTGATATGTAGAATCTTTCCCAGTTAGCAAAATTTTGCCGCTATCTGGCATTTCCAACCCCGATATTAACCGCAGTAGGGTGGATTTACCAGATCCCGATGGACCAAGTAAAGCAACCAGTGAACCACTTTTAATTTCTAGACTCACCTGATCAACAGCTTGAAAGCTGCCAAACTGCTTAGACACATTTTCAACTACTATGCCCACTGGTTTTATACCTCTGCGATTAATCTACGGTTTACGGGTAGGATTACTGTGCTTTTATTTATATCACATTTTTAATTCATACAATGACATAAAATTACCAACTACACCCCCCGCAATCAAGGGCGCTACAATCCAGGGAACTGCAATCTAGGGAACTGCAATCAGTAGCACCACAGTCTAATGAACCACAATCAGGAGTTATATTCAGTAGTTCTGGACAATTACAACTGAGATCCGCACAATTAATTCCTAAATCCACCATATCAAAACTATTTTGACAAGATAATTTGGGAGTAATTGGCTGAGGTTGCTTTGTCTGCTCATCTTCATCTGTTTCTGTTGGTTCTAGTTCCTCCGCTTGGGATCTCAGAATCAAGTTTGCTTGCTTACAGCTTTGAAATCTGACACGGGACTTGACAAACGCAGCTTTTAACCCTTCTTCAGCTATTACCCGTTTAATATACTGGGAACAAGATTCACCACCATAGAACACTCGATGAGCGCACCGAAAGCCTTTATGGGGGGAAATGTGTTTCTGATATCCAGTAATTGCAGAAACACCAACTTTTCTAGCAACAGAATCCAATAAAGAAACTTGCATATTTTGTCAGGTGTTTATGATATTAGTATTTCATGTAGTTACCATTGACTAATATCTAGTAATAAGTCCTCATTAGCCCTTCATCACCTCAGTTTTTATGTCGAAATGTTAAGGAATATTGCAATTATGTCAAAACCTTGAACTTAAGCGCAATATCAGCCGAAAGTCCATGATAGGATGCTTTCGGTAAATGTGAAGATTGGGAGAAAACCTTTGACACTACGGGTTGCTGTTGTGGGTTCAGGCCCAGCTGGTTCATCTGCTGCTGAGACACTGGCAAAAGCTGGAATTGAAACTTACCTAATTGAGCGCAAGCTAGATAACGCCAAGCCATGCGGGGGTGCTATTCCCCTGTGTATGGTGAGTGAGTTTGACCTACCTCCAGAAATCATTGACCGTCGAGTGCGGAAGATGAAAATGATTTCTCCCTCTAACCGTGAGGTAGATATCAATCTGGTAAATGAAGAAGAATATATAGGAATGTGCCGCCGTGAGGTTTTAGATGGTTTCTTAAGGAACCGAGCGGCTAAACTAGGTGCAACGTTAATTAACGCCACCGTTCATAAACTTGATATACCTACAAACAATACTGACCCCTATACAATCCATTATGTTGACCATAATGAAGGTGGAGCGCAAGGTATTGCTAAAACCCTGAAAGTGGATTTAGTGATCGGGGCTGATGGGGCAAATTCCCGCATTGCAAAAGAAATGGATGCTGGGGATTACAATTATGCGATCGCTTTCCAAGAGCGGATTCGCCTACCCGCAGATAAAATGGCCTACTACAACGACATGGCCGAAATGTATGTAGGTAATGATGTTTCTACCGATTTCTACGCGTGGATCTTCCCAAAATATGACCACGTAGCCGTCGGTACAGGAACAATGCAAGTTAACAAAGCCAGCATCAAGCAGTTGCAAGCTGGTATTCGCGCTCGTGCTACCGAAAAACTGGCTGGTGGTCAAATCATCAAAGTAGAGGCACATCCCATCCCGGAACATCCCCGTCCTCGTCGTGTAGTTGGTCGCATTGCTTTAGTAGGTGATGCTGCTGGTTACGTTACCAAGTCTTCTGGTGAAGGTATTTACTTTGCGGCTAAGTCTGGACGGATGTGTGCAGAAACCATTGTGGAAGTTTCTAACAGTGGTGCGCGTATCCCTACAGAAAAAGAACTGAAACTTTATCTGAAGCGTTGGGATAAGAAATACGGACTCACCTACAAGGTGTTGGATATTCTCCAAACCGTGTTCTATCGTTCCGATGCTACCCGCGAAGCATTTGTAGAAATGTGTGATGACATGGATGTACAACGGCTAACTTTTGATAGCTATTTGTATAAAACTGTGGTTCCCGCTAATCCTATCACTCAACTCAAAATTACTGCCAAAACTATTGCTAGTTTGTTGCGTGGTAACGCCCTTGCACCTTAAAAGGTGACAGGTGACAGAGAATATTTATTTTTGTTCTCACTCCTGGATATCCTGATTGGTGTAGGGGTTTAGCAAAAGCTGATTGTTGTCAACTAAACGTAAAGCCCCCATCCCGCAAGGAACTCAAGTTCCTTGCTAATAGCGAAAGTCATCTGAAGATGACTAAATATTAGGAAAATTTATTAGTCCGTTTTAACGGACTTGAGCTATGAGACAGGGAATAAATTCCCTGGTGGGTGTGGAAGCGAACAGATAAGCCATATTTAGCTTAAGGTGACACTACTGAGCAATGCTAAACCCCTACTATTAATATTTTGACTATTGGCTTGCTGTTACTAAAAATTCATAAACGGGTCAAGATTTTGGTGAAAATTATTCTGCACATATTCTATAATCAAGGGTTGTAAGGTATATTTACCTGCTGTTTTCTCAATTAAACAACGTGAATATAGATTTTTTATTGCTTGGAAAAGATGAGATATGGAAATATGAGGTAATTTATTGATTAGATAATTAATTGTTACTGGCTGCTGATGAGTTGCAACAGTGTACATTATTTGTTTTTCTAATGTTGAGAGAAAATTTAATTGCTGTTCCAGTAAACTATGAATTTTATTACTAACTAATAGAGTATTTTGTGCAAGAAATTTTTCAACATCACTATTAAATAATTCTACAATTGTATGAGTAATAATTTTAATTATGAGCGGATTATTACCATATAAATCACATAACTTATACTTTTGTTGTTCTGTTCCCAGGAGTTGTTGTGATTCTAGCAGGGAAAAGGCTATTTCTGAAGAACCAAGTAACCTCAAACAACGCACCGATAATGACCATTTTTCCAGTAAGGTGAGTTGAGTGGGTTTAGTTCGACTGGTGAAAATAACACAGCTTTGATGTTTTGTTTCTGCAATGATGCGGAGTAAATGATTATATTAGACTTATACTTTATCTCTAAATAAGCAAAGATAATACTCATTTATAAACAAACAAATGTTATTCTATGCACCTAAATATTTAGTGATTAGTTTTATCAATTACCCATTACCCATTACCTAAAACAGTCATCACACACAAAAACAAAGCCTCAGTCCATTCAACTACAGCACCATAAGTATCTCCTGTGTGTCCACCTAATTTATAGTTAAACCAAGCTGCGGTTAGAAGAGCGATCGCACATCCCCAAAGTAGCATTCCTATAGATAAAAATAGATTTTGGGGATTGATTAACCAAACTAAACCACTCAAACCTATCAATAAAAATAAACTTGGTAACAAATCTGTGTAAGAACGAATCGCTTGTTTATGAAACGCACCTTTACCAGTAGGTTTAAGATAAGGATATCGACAAATAGCTACTTGTTGTCCCCAACGTCCCCAGCCACAAGCGGCCATTAGTAATAAATAGCGATTTTCTGAAATATCTACCAAAGCGGCTGTTTTCAGTAGTAAAATAGCTACAGCTGCCATTGCCCCAAAAGCACCTGTAGCACTATCAGCCATGACCTGCAAACGTCTTTCTGGATCACCTACGGCTAAACCATCAGCAGTATCCATTGCTCCATCTAAATGTAGCCCACCTGTAATTGCTATCCAAACTATTACTATCAAAGCACTACGAGTTAATACTGGTATGCCCAAGCAATTGATTGTTGCATCAAATAAACCTAAACTTCCGCCAATCATCAACCCCAAAGCCGGAGCAAAATACGCTACCTTCTGGAACTCTAAGCCGTTGATGTAGGGCAGAGGAATAGATGTATAGAAAATTACTGATGCAATGACATATAACAATTGCTGTTTGCACAACTGCCACAGTTGATGGAAATTTACCATAGCAAAAAAGTGGTCATTACGATACAGAATCAAAACTTACAGTAAAAAGTCAGATGAAATTGAGTAGTTTTCATGGACGATCACCATATAAAGTTGATATTTTGGAAATGTAGGGAGTCAAAAAGCTAGGCAATTGACTTTTCAGCTGTGTTGTCACTCACCTTCCCTAAATCGCTATTTCTCTATGAGTCATCATCTACCCAACACCAGGATACCAGCCCCGTGTATTGTGAACACTGGCGTAATTGTGAATAAGCTCGACATCCGCCGACTGCTGACTGATTTAGGTCGAGTCCACTACATCTACACCCAAGAAAACAAGCTACTGAGCGAGGGTGACGGAGATGTGATGGAAGTATTTACCCATCCGCAAAGGTCTACATTAGTCGCCAACAATGCTCTATATCTGAATATATATAGTTTTGACTATCTAGAACTAAAACAATCGCCCCAACAGGAAACATACTTTGATTTAATCCAAGAAGAGTTTTGTTTGCGCCTGATTCCCCTTTCTACACCCTTGCAGGAACGATGCGATCGCCAATTTAATGCCGGAGCTATAGAAGCTATGATGGAGCAGGTGCTATCAGCTAGATGGGATGCAGAAATTGATGATGATTGTTCTGATTGCTTTTAACTTAAAAATAATATACCCACTGGAGCGGTAGTATATAGCAGGGTCTGACCCCTAATCACTGGGTACTAGGTACTAGGAATTGTAACTTAGGAAAAAATCTAACCCAATGGCCAATGACTAATGACAGATGACTAATGCCCAATTTTTCTTTTCAACTTCTAGCTACCTGTAGTCAGACAAAAGCCAGAGCAGGTGTATTTTCTACCCCTCATGGACTTGTAGAAACTCCCAGATTTATGCCTGTGGGAACACTAGCAAATGTGAAAACTATTACCCCTGCTCAACTCAAGGATACAGGGGCGCAAATGGTTTTATCTAATACATATCATTTGCATCTGCAACCGGGAGAAGCGATTGTTGCCGCTGGTGGTGGACTGCACAAATTTATGGGCTGGAATGGTCCGATGCTCACAGATTCCGGTGGTTTCCAAGTTTTCAGCTTGAGTGAAATGCGAAAAATTACAGAGGAAGGTGTGACTTTTCGCTCACCTCATGATGGGCAAATTATTAAATTAACGCCGGAACGCTCCATAGAAATTCAAAATATTTTAGGGGCGGATGTGATTATGGCTTTTGATGAATGTCCACCCTATCCAGCAACTCGTCAAGAGGTAGAAGCATCGACAGATAGGACTTACCGCTGGTTAGAACGTTGTATAGTGGCACATCAGCGAGATGATCAGGCATTGTTTCCCATTGTGCAAGGAGGCGTGTATTTGGATCTACGCGCCCGTGCTGCGTCAGCTTTGGCAAAGTTAGATATGCCTGGATATGCCATTGGCGGGGTGAGTGTGGGTGAACCACCAGAGTTAATGGCAGAAATTGTGAAAACCACAGCCCCACTTTTACCACATGATAAGCCGCGCTATTTGATGGGTGTGGGTACTTATCGAGAAATGGCTATTGCGATCGCTTCTGGAGTAGATTTATTTGATTGTGTAATTCCCACCAGATGGGCGCGACATGGAACAGCGATCGTATCGGGTGAAAGATGGAACTTAAAAAATGCTAAGTTTCGTGAAGATTTTACCCCCTTAGATGAAACTTGCCCTTGTTATGCTTGTGAAAATTTCACTCGTGCTTACATTTCCCATTTAGTGCGATCGCAGGAAATATTGGCTTATACCTTATTGAGTATTCACAACATCACCGAACTAATCCGCTTTACCCAAAAAATTCGAGAATCAATTTTGAGCGATCGCTTTGTTACAGACTTTGGCCACTGGCTGAAAGATGAAGATGATGGGGAGCAGGGAGCAGGGAGCAGGGGGAGATGAAAAAGTTAATAACCCAATGACTAATGACTAATGACTAATGACTAATGACAACTGACTAATTACCAAACCATGTTAAGATACTTCTCAATTATGAAAGCTGTGTTGGATTAGGTGGATATAAACAAACATGGAAGCCGCACTTTTATTAGCAAAACTGCCTGAAGCTTACCAAATCTTCGACCCCTTGGTAGATGTTCTCCCTGTAATTCCTGTTTTCTTCTTGTTGCTTGCTTTCGTTTGGCAAGCAGCCGTTGGTTTCAGGTAAATTAATCTATCATGATTTTGGTGGACAGGTATTATACACCTGTCCTATTTTTTGTGACATTATCTTCTCTAAAATTTGTATTTCTTAATATTTTGCAATAAATTCATTTAATTAAGTAAAATAATGTAACGAGCTTGACCAATAATAAGCCAAAAGCCACACTTGCACTCAGAAAGGAATCGATGATGGGAAATATCAAATTTGTCAAAGAGAATAAAGAAGTAGTGGCGGCAGACGGTGCCAACCTCCGACTCAAAGCAATGGAAAATGGTATTGATATTTATAAAGTCTGGGGAAAAATGACCAACTGCGGTGGTTACGGACAATGTGCCACTTGTATTGTCGAAATAGTGGAAGGACTGGAAAACCTATCACCCCGCACCGATGTAGAAAAGCGAAAGTTTAAGAACAAGCCAGATAACTATCGCCTAGCCTGTCAAACCCTAGTTAACGGACCTATTAGTGTCCGTACCAAACCTTAAGTTTGTGGAACTAAAGCTTAGTATTTGCACAAGCAGAAAATTTGAGATAACTCTGTCGTCGATGATGCTATTCTAAAACTGTTGACTAGAAATCAATTATAGAGAGGCTATCTTGCCATGCAAGTTAATGACCTGGGGTTCGTAGCAAGCATTTTATTTGTGCTTGTTCCTGCCGTGTTTTTATTAATTCTTTACATCCAAACTGCCAGCCGCGAAGGTGGAAAAAACTAATAGTTTGGTGATAAAATAAAAAGCCTCTGCACCACTGGTGGAGAGGGTTTTTATTTGGGAGGAGGCAGGAGGCAGGAAGCTGGAGTTTTGCAATTCTGAATTGATTTGTCCCCAGTCCTAATTTATGCTACTGTCCGTACTAACAAGACTGGACAAGTCCCATTAACTCGCACGTAGTCAGACAAAGAAGCACCAATAAGTCGGTCTAAATCAACAAAACTCTTAGCAATAGATGGACGACGATCTGGAGAACCCAGCACTAATAAGTCTATATTCAGTTCTTCAGCTAAACGGCAAATTTCTTCTCCAGGTTTACCACTGCTAGTTACACAACGCACAGGAATACCTAGTTTCTCAGCTTCCGCAACGGCATTTCCTAAAACCGAATTTTTTTCTGGCTTGATATCAGTGATTCCTGATAATTTGCCGCCTAAATCTGTATTGATATTACCCAAAATTAACTGGCCGCCTGTTACGCCTCTGAGTAAAAATAAAGCTAAATTCAAGCAATTTTTAGCTGCATCAGAATTATCCATGGCCACCATAATGCGCTTAATTCTTTTGACATAAATGTCATCTTTAACCAGCAACATCGGACGAGAAGATAACTGGAAAACATACTGACTGACAGAGTTAGCTAAAATTGATTGTAGCCGCTTCAGTCCTCGTGAACCCATAATTATCAAGTCTGCATCCATTTCATCAGCTACTTGACAAACCACATCTTTGGGATCACCTTGTCGTAAAATAGAAGAAACGCGGCTAGGATCTAAATCTAAAGACTGAATCGCATTAGCTAGAATTTTACCACCTTCTTCCCATTTATCTGTCATTGCAGCCGCAGTGCTTTGTGGGGGTACAACGTGCAGCACTGTAACTTTTGCAGATTGGATAGATGGCATTTCTTTCAATGTCTTCATCATTTCTTCTGCGTGTCCTAGTCCAGAGACAGCCAGCAAAATTTTTTGTATCATCGTCCGTACTTGTTCTTAAGGTTTCTGTGGGTTGTGCTGCTAGTACTGAGCATCAGAACTGATGTTCTCAACTGCGCTCAAAAAACTAGTCAGTAAATAGGCACAAATTAACTTTAGTTATTAGTTTTTAGTTATTAGTCTTTAGTCATTACAACTAAAATTAACCAATAAGCAAAAAGCTAATAAAACTTTAAGTTTGTTTGCGCTTAGTTACTTAAAATTGCAACTAGGCTTTCGATAGATTAAGCATACTCTCAATTTAGCCTAATAAACTTTACGAAATGTGATGTTAGTTATGATTTTTAATCTATATTTATTTTTTTTAATTAGAAATTAGTTAAGAATTCTTAAAAATAATCAAATTTTATTAGGTTTAGAATAACTACACAATTTGTGAAATTAAATTATGCTTTACAGAAAATTTAAC
Source organism: Anabaena sphaerica FACHB-251 (assembly GCF_014696825.1). NCBI lineage: Bacteria > Bacillati > Cyanobacteriota > Cyanophyceae > Nostocales > Nostocaceae > Anabaena > Anabaena sphaerica. Next base: position 75,485 of record NZ_JACJQU010000009.1, read on the forward strand.
TTTAATTAATTTAATTATAAAGTCTGATGCTAATCATAAATAAATTTTAAATAGCAGATTTTCACCTTGAAGTGGCTCCCAACAACGAATAGGCAAGAGGGTGAGTACAGGGAGACAAATTTTGGTAACGTAATTTATTTTCCCACAGTTGAATATAGAAATTTTCGATATCACCTGTGATTGATGATGATAATGGATACCCGTAGTAACATCGAATCTACTCCGAAGTTTTTGCTCTTATCAAAATAAGATGCTATAAATATCACGTAGGTGCAACCCTAATTACAACATACAGCGGATTTCATCTGAGTGAGGTAAAATCATAGCGAGTAAGATGCCTGCGCCACGAGAGTTTTTATTATTCCTGTTTGTACCTCATTTACCTGCAATCTGCTGTAGTTGCTCATAGAGTGGTACACAAGAGCGGGCAACATACCCACATTATAAGGGTTTTAACATTAATATCTGTACCTCATGTACCTGTAATATGCTGTAAATATTTGAAGTTGAGTATTTGGAAGTTTCTATTCCCCATTCCCTAAACAATAGGCTAATACAAATGCGTTTAATTGTTGCAACTTTACTGATTTCTTTAGGTTCTCCATATTTTATTTTTTCCCATTCCCAAACACTTCTAGCACAAGCACCAACTACAACATCTGAAGAAGAAATTACAAAAGCAATTACTTTAAATAGTCAAGGCGAAGGAATTGTTTATAAAGACTTAGTTAGCTTAGATGAATTAAACGCAGGTTTAGAAATATTCCAGCAAGCGTTAACTATCTTCAAAAAATACAAAGCCACAGCCGGAGAAGCTAACAGTCTGCTTAATATTGGTTATGTGTATTTGCAAAAAGGAGAATATCAAAAAGCATTGGATTTTTTGCAACCAGCTTTAGCTATTCGTCGCAAAAATAGGGACAGAGAAAATGAATGGATACCCCTTTCTTACATAGCAGAAACTTATGTTAATTTGAATAATTATTCAAAAGCACTGGATTTTTATCAACCAGCTTTAGCTATTCTCCGAGAAATTAAAACTGCAAATCCCAAGGGATACAGCTATGCTAACAGTGAAAAAACCTTGCTGTCTGATATTGGTGCTGTTTATTTCCGTTCGGGACGATATCAAAAAGCGTTGGATTTTTATCAACAAAATTTAGTAATGCAAAAAGCAGATAATGATCGCATTAGTAGCGCCGAAATAATGAATAATATTGGTGTAGTTTACTTGAATTTGGGTAACTATGCTGAAGCATTAGATAATTATCAACAAGCTTTAAATACGGTTCAAGATTTTTGCTACAAAGAAAAATTGACTTGTTATCTGGGTTTAGAAGCAGCAATTTTGAATAATGTCTCAGGAGTTTATTTTAACTTAGGTCAATATCAAAAAGCCTTAGAATCATTAGAAAAATCAGCAGCTATTTACAAAAGGATTAACAACAGTGAATATAAAAATGTAACTCAAAGAGACATAGAAATACTATATAGTGCTTTAGGATATAATCCCCAAGTTTTACAACAAATTAACAGTCGTGCTAATGTTGGTGATGCCTTTGGCAAAGATTCTTTTCAATTTCAAGGTGAAGCACTAAATCTTAGTAATATTGGACAAATATATTTAGGATTAGGTAAGTATGATCAAGCTCTAAATGTATATCAACAAGCTTTAAAAATATACAAAGATAATAACTATAAATCAGGAATTGCTTTCACCTTAAATAATATCGGACGCATTTACCAAAACCAAGGTAAATATGACCAAGCCAAAGAGTTAAACCAACAGGCTTTAACTAATTATCGAGAAATTGGAGATAGGACAGGTGAAGGGGTAACAATTAGTAATTTAGGACAAGTTTACCAACAACAAAAGCAGGATGCTCAAGCTTTAGAATTATATCAACAAGCCTTAGCCATACATCGAGAAGTTAGTGATAAAGTGAGTGAATCTGCAACCCTAAAATTTATGGGTGATGTGCTATCTACTCAAAAGCAACCACAACTAGCGATCGCATTTTACAAACAATCAGTAAATATCACAGAAAGCATCCGCCAAAACCTGCGCCTCATTCCCACAAATATCCAAAAGTCTTATACAGAAACCGTCTCAGAAAGATATCGAAAACTTGCAGATTTATTATTGCAACAAAATCGTCCCGCAGAAGCGCAAGAAGTTTTAGATTTACTGAAAATTCAAGAAGTAACTGATTTCATGGGTGATAGTCAAAGAAGTCCTTCAAAAACCAATAATATATCTAACAATAACCAAAGAAGTCCCGAAAAAATAACAACCACTTCCACAGTAACAGTCCCGCTCAAACCCCAAGAACAAGAAATTAGTCAAAAATATAGTGCTATTCAAGACAAAGCTATATCCTTGGGTAAAGAACTTACAAACCTGCGGAAAATTCCTCAAAAAAATCGCACTGCAACCCAAGAAAAACGCATTTCTGAATTAGTGAAACTAGAACAAACAATTACAGCCGAATTTAATAAATTTAGCAAAAGTCCATCTGTAGTTTCATTAGTTCAGCAATTATCTGTCAGCACAGGACAGGAAAACATCAACTTACGTCAACTTAACTCCATTCGAGATAATTTAAGGCAATTAAACCAAAAAGCAGTATTACTTTATCCCTTGGTTTTAGATGATCGATTAGAATTAGTCATAGTTAGTGCAGATGCACCACCCATTCATCGTACAGTACAAATTAAAAAAACAGAATTAAATCAACTAATTACAGAATTTAGGCAAAGCATAACTAATCCCCGCAAGAGTGCCAAAGAAACAGCCAATAAATTATACAATTATCTTATTAAACCCATAGAAAATGACCTCAAACAAGCTGACGCAAAAGCTATCATTTATGCGCCCGATGACCGATTAAGATATATTCCCTTAGCAGGATTATATGATGGAAAGAATTGGTTAGCACAGAGATTTATTATCAATAATATCACCTCTGCAAGTTTGACCAAATTAGATAACAAACCTCAAAAAAATCTGCACACCTTGGCAGCAGCTTTTACAAAAGGAAAATATACCGTCAAGTTGGGAAGCGAACGTCAAGCAGAATTTAGCGGTTTAGAATTCGCCAAAGTGGAAGTAGAAAATCTAGCTAAAACAATTCCAGGGACAAAAATACTATTAGATAATGAATTTACTCCTAAAATTACAATTCCCCAGATGAATGATTATAAAATCGTACATTTGGCAACACATGGACTACTTGTGAGTGGTGAACCAGAAAATTCATTTATTATCTTTGGAGATGGAGATAAAGCAACCCTGCGAGATATTGAAAATTGGTCTTTGCCAAATGTAGATTTAGTAGTTTTGAGTGCTTGTCAAACAGGCTTAGGTGAAAAATTAGGTAATGGGCAAGAAATTCTGGGTTTAGGATATCAGATCCAACTCACAGGTGCAAAAGCCTCTGTAGCTTCTTTATGGAGTGTTTCTGATGGGGGAACACAAGCCTTAATGAATGAATTTTATCAAGTATTAAAAGTAGGGAACGTCACCAAAGCAGAAGCATTACACAAAGCCCAACTTGCCTTATTAACTGACAGCAATAAAAGTGAATTCACACATCCTTATTATTGGGCAGCATTTATTTTAATTGGCAATGGTTTGTAAATAGTCAGTAAGTAAGTGGGCGTTAAAAAATATAATATAAACCTAACCCCCCAACCCCCTTCCCTGCTAGGGAAGGGGGAGTCAAAGCCTCTCTCCTGGTAGGGGAGAGGTTTGGAGAGAGGTTTTATATTTAATTGTGCCAAGTTACTTAGTAGTATGAGAAAGTCGGGTTGACCCAAGGAAACCCAACGTTCAATACTGTTCGGTTAAGGATTTTTGTAGGTTGGGTTGAACAAAGTGAAACCCAACAAACCCTTGTAAATGTTGGGTTTCATTCCTCAACCCAACCTACATAATTTCATTTTTTGAGCTTAACCGACAAGTATTGACCCAACGTTACTAAAGATTTTAAATACAGCATATTGAAGGTAAATGAGGCTTCCGTGAGCCTCAGCCGATAGCTTGGGTGGTGTAGCCATACGGTACAAATGTTAATTACAAAGCCTTGCGGACATGGCTGCGCTTAGGGCGTAGCCTGCCGTTAGGTAGAAGCTGCGTACTTTTGTTGGGTTACGCGATCGCTAACCCAACCTACCTCTAATTTTTGACAGCAGCCAACAAGCCATTATGCTTAAGTAAAGCAGTTGTACTCGGTTCCCGACCCCGGAAGGCTTGAAAAACTTCCATTGGGTGTTTACTACCACCCATAGCTAACACCGTATCTCGGTAACGCCTACCAGTAGTGTGTATTGATTCTTCATCTTCTAAACCAGCTTCTTCAAAAGCAGCAAAAGCATCCGCACTCAGAACTTCTGCCCACTTATAGCTATAGTACCCAGCCGCATAACCACCTTCAAAAATGTGACCGAATGCACATAAAAAAGCATCTTCAGGCAGTGGTGGTAAAACAGTAGTAGTTTTAGCAATGCGTTGACGTACATCTACAGGAGTCTCATCACTACCAGGGCGATAATGGTAGTGTAGTTCCAGGTCTACACTGCTGAGGTGAACTTGGCGTAACATAGCCGAACCACTCATGTAATTACGGGCTGCTAAAAGCTTTTGATAATAATGTTCTGGTAGTGGTTCCCCTGTTTGATAGTGTTTAGCCATACCAAACAAAGTCAAGCGATCATAGCACCAGTTTTCCATAAATTGACTAGGCAATTCCACGGCATCCCATTCAACATTATTAATACCTGCCGCTCCAGTATAGTCCACCTTGGTGAGCATATGGTGTAAGCCATGTCCAAACTCGTGGAACAATGTTTCTACTTCATCAAAAGTCATCAAACTAGGCTTATCATCCACTGGGGGAGTTTGGTTACAAATCAAATAAGCCACAGGTAAGCGGATATTAGTTACACCTCGTTCTGTAATTTTGCTACGATGAATACAAGCATCCATCCAAGCACCACCACGTTTTTCCGCAGGACGACTGTAGGGGTCTAGATAAAAGTAGGCGATCGCATTACCGTATTTATCAGAGATTTTAAAATAACGTACATCCTCATGCCAAACTGGGGCTTGACCATCTGCTGGGGTAACAGTCACACCAAATAGCCGTTTAATCAGACCAAATAACCCATCTAGAACCTGGGGAAGAGGGAAATAAGGACGTAATTCCTCTTCAGTAAAAGCAAATTTTGCTTCTCTTTGACGTTCTGCCCAAAAGCTGATGTCCCAATGTTGCAAATTATCTGCTTCTACTGCTCCATGATATTTTGCAAAATATTTAAGTGCTTCTAAATCTTTAACAGCAGCATCATAACTAGCTTGGCGCAGTTCTTCTAACAGCTTTTCCACCGCTGGGACATTCTTAGCCATTTTACTAGCTAAACTGAGTTCGGCAAAATTTTCAAAGCCCAGTAACTCTGCCAGTTCTTGTCGTAACTGTAAAATACTTTCAATTAAAGGGTTGTTATTTAACTCCCCAGAGGAGGCACGGGTAATATAAGCTTTATATAATTTTTCCCGCAGATCCCGACGGGTACTGTGTTGCATAAAGGGAAAATAACTAGGAAAGTCTAATGTGATATGCCAAGGTCCATTTTCTGGGGTGGCCTGTTCTTCCCCTGCGATCCGAGCAGCTTGGGCAGCTAAACTGAGTAAGCTGCTGGGTAAACCGTCGATTTCTTCTTTAGTTGTTAAAACCAAGCTAAAGGCTGTGGTAGCATCCAAAAGATGATTAGAAAACTGGGTAGCCAGTTCTGCTAACTGCATTTGAATAACATTAAAACGCTCTCTTGCTTCTCCTTCCAAACCCACACCAGACAACTTTGCATCCCTAATAGCTGCTTCAACAATGCGTTGCTGGGCTGATTCTAAGGTTTCCCAGGTATCACTAGCACGGAGGGCTTTAAAAGCCTTGTAGATAGGTTTGCTTTGTCCCAGGGTGTTAATAAACTGCACTACTTGTGGTTGAACCTTCTGATATGCGATCCGTAAATCAGGACTATTTTGAACACCCATTAAATGGTTCAGTATACCCCAACTCCAATACAGCCTTTCTGTCAATTTTTCTAGAGGTTCTACTAAACCGCTCCAGGTAGGTTGTACATTAGCTTCTAATATAGCTAGTTGTTTATGTAATTCTGTTAACAAATGTTTAAATGCGGGTTCTACTTGCTCCGGTGTAATATCTGCAAATGGAGGTAGCCCAACGCCTTGGAGTAGGGGATTTTGAGAAATAGTAGCAGTTGCACTCATGGTTTTATGTTAGTAGCCAATCAATAGGCGGAACAACAATGACTTTTATTTATATAACTAATAATGTACCGTGACTACACAATTTAGCCTTGCTAGAATGGCATTCTTATCAATTCATAAAAATCAGCCAGAAAGCAGAAGCAAAATTTTTGCAGTAACTTATAAGGCATAGATAAGGCCTAGCTGGGTTTTTTGATGGTTTTCCATGGATAATTTACCATGATCAGTGTTTTACTATTTACAGCCTCATGAAAATTCTCCTTTCTGTTCTGTTTACACCTGTAGTTGTGTTGCTAACTTCTACAGACGTACTAGGAGCCATTAGAACAAAGACTATCGAATATAAACACGGCAACACAGTTTTAGAAGGTTATTTAGCTTATGATGACGCTATCAAGAGTAAGCGTCCAGGTGTGTTAGTGGTTCATGAATGGAATGGCTTGCAGTCTTATGCCAAACAACGGACTGAGCAGTTAGCAAAGCTAGGTTATGTTGCTTTTGCTGCTGATATTTATGGTAAAGGCGTGAGACCCAAAAATGCTCAAGAGTCAGCAGCACAGTCTACAATTTATCGCCAGGATCGGAAATTATTAAGGGAACGCGCCAATGCAGGTTTAAAAGTTTTAACTAATTTTTCTCTGACTGATAATAAACGCATTGCTGCTATTGGCTACTGTTTTGGTGGTGGTACAGTTTTAGAATTAGCTCGGAGTGGTGCGAATATCGCTGGTGTAGTTAGTTTTCATGGCAACCTCGACACCCCTAACCCGGAAGATGCGAAAAATATCAAAGCCAAGGTATTAGTTTTGCATGGTGCAGATGATCCTTTTGTGCCAAAAGAGCAACTTCAAGGTTTTGAAAATGAAATGCGTCAGGCTAGTGTAGACTGGCAATTAATATCTTATGGTGGTGCGGTTCATGCTTTCACCAATCCAGTCTATAAAGGTGAAATCAAAGGCGCACTGTATGACAAAAAAGCAGATCAGCGTTCTTGGCAGGCTATGAGACAATTCTTTGCGGAAATCTTTCGTTAAAAATCTTTAGACCTCATCAACAACCCGGTAGCTTGTCAAATCCGGGTTTTGAGACTTGTATAAACATATTAAGCTCTGAAAACATTGTGCCATAACTAAATATGTTGAATATTACTAAATCTTAGTGATAAGTGGCGATCGCTGGCTAAAGCCACAGGAAGAAACTGTATCAAATTTGGGAATTGATCACCAGAATAGCTTAAAAATAGCGGCTAACGCCTCACTTCAAAACTCCGCAATCCTTCTGGGTGTTCAGACTCAACTAGCACTTCCTTTACCACTGCCGCAGGTGGACCCGCATGACACCAGCGCACCATTTCTTCTACAATTTCTCTAGCACCCTCAAACACTGCTTCCACTCGACCATCGGGGAGATTTCGCACCCAACCCGTTAAGCCCAACTGGGTAGCAGTATCTACAGTGGCGTAGCGATAGCCCACCCCTTGAACTCGGCCAGTAATGAAAACATGGGCGCGGATTAGTTTTGGTAGTGGTGCAGTACTTTGCATAATTTAATCTTTTTTCAAATTCTTACTGTATAGTCATTTTGGCCTTGCTGCACTAATATTTTACGATTTCTAGTTGACTTTTGAACTAAACTGAGAATTTTAATTATTTTATAGTTCCTCCAAAAATTCTAGGACTTACGCAAGATTGAACTCAAAACCTGATTCTTGCGTAGGGGTAATTCATGAATTACCCCTACTTTCGCTCTGTTTTGCGTAAGTCCTGAATTCATTTTCTAGTTGTAACTGATAAATCATTCATCTGACTGCCAAGAGGCTAAACTTATTTCTAAGTAACTCAAATCAAAAAAACGTAATACCCAGATCTCCGATTTCTTTGATAAGTCAGGGCGCTATCTCCTGAGCATGAAATTATCTTTCGATGTTACTCACTTAGCAATACTACTCGGTTAACAATATAAAAGTTGTTAGTTTGTTTGGGCAAAGGTTAAAGGTTTTATCTTCCCCTTTCCCTCTTAACCGACAAGTATTGACTCGCTTGGTTTACAACTTCCCACTGACCACTGACAAATTTCAAATTGCTTATGTCTAACTTGCCACCACTCAACACAGAAACAATTTGGGCTATTATCAACGATACAATTGATGATACTACTGTTAACCAATTGGTATGGTATCACTTAGGTTATCGCTATGACTCTACAACTGAAACATGGGATACAACTCAAGCATCACCAGAATGGCGAGATGAATACCCACAACCTATAAATTTTCTTGATTCTCGTCCCGCAACTATGAAATTGACTCGTTCTATTCCCCAAGAGAACAAACAACTACTCAAAGAAAAGCTAGGTTTTAAAGGTTACAAAATCGGTGATTTTGGGCCTCGACAAACTCGTCGAGCAACAGCAGCAAATTGGTTATTAAGTTATATGCTGCTCACCACTGGAAAAATAGAGTAAGTTTTATAGTAGCTATTTAGTGAAAAAATACATACTTTTCACTAAATATCTGATGCTTTTAAAATTCCATTAATTAATTTTTTTATATAAAAAGACTATGTTTACACTAAATGCGTGAGTACTGAGCTTAGTTATATTTCATTTAGTCTAAAAAACACTAAACTAACAAAAAAAAATAATTTATCAAATATCTCATAAGTCAGATTACATACAAATTTAAATATTCCTCAAGACTGATTGTATTATTTTTTGTAACATCTGATAATATCTCTGTTTTCTATAATTATCAACAATTTCATGGCAAAGTCAATTGAATTTCAATTATTTGCTCCTTATAACAAAGGAGTCGCCTTAATTGGGTGTTTTTCTAATTGGCAAGAAATACCAATGGAAAAATGCGAAGATGGATATTTTCGGACAAATGTGGAATTAGCAGACGGAAGTTATAAATATAAATTCAAAGTTCAATCAAATTCTTGGTTTTTTGAAACAGAACAGTGGGTTGAGGTAACAGATCCCTACGCCACAAATATTGATGAAATGGGCGGGAAAGATAACGGTATTGTGAGAGTGAAAGATGGGGAGATTATTACTGATACCTATGTTTGGAGACATGATGATAAATACCTATCACCAGACCATGAATTAGTAATTTATGAAATGCACGTTGGGGATTTTTCTGGTGGAGAAGATGACCCCTTTGCCAGAGGCAAGTATAAACACGTAGTTGAAAAGTTAGATTACCTATCTGAATTAGGAATCAATGCTATTGAGTTGATGCCTATAAAAGAATATCCTGGTAGTTATAGTTGGGGTTATAATCCCCGCCACTTCTTTGCCACAGAATCTAGTTATGGTTCTACAGCAGATTTAAAAAATATGATTGACGAGTGTCATGCTAGAGGCATTCGTGTGATTATGGATGGAATCTTCAACCACTCAGAAGCATCGAGTCCCCTAACCCAAATTGACCATGACTATTGGTATCATCACTCTCCCCGTGATCCAGAGAATAATTGGGGACCAGAATTTAATTACGAACATTATGATGAAAATTTAGATACTTATCCAGCTAGAAAATTTATTGGTGATACAGTCAGATTTTGGATCGAAGAATATCATATAGATGGTATTCGCTATGATGCCGCCAGACAAATTGCCAACTACGATTTCATGCATTGGATTGTTCAAGAAACTCAAAAAACTGCTGGTGTTAAGCCTTTTTATAATATCGCTGAACATATTCCAGAAACCACGAGTATCACTAATCAAGATGGTCCAATGGATGGTTGCTGGCATGATAGTTTCCGGCACACAATTACAGTACATATTTGCGGTGATGTCTTTGATTTAGAAAATCTCAAAGATGTCATTGACTGTAAACGTCAAGGCTTCATGGGTACAACCAATGTTGTTAATTACTTAACTAATCATGACCATGATCATCTGATGGTTGAGTTGGCTAATCGGAATATTTTTGATGAAGAAGCTGTGAAACGGGCTAAGTTGGGAGCAGCTATTCTCATGACAGCCGTTGGTGTGCCTTTAATCTGGATGGGAGAAGAATTTGGTGAATATAAACCCAAACAACCTTCTTCATCAAAAATTGATTGGAATTTGCTAGGTAATGACCTAAATCGCAGCTTGTTTGATTACTACAAAGGTTTGATTAATCTGCGTAAAAATAATCATGCACTCTACACAGAAAATATTGATTTTATCCACGAGAATCCAGAAACAAAAGTTCTGGCTTATAGTCGATGGAATGATGAAGGTTCTCGTGTAGTAGTCGTGGCAAATTTATCTGATAAATTCCTAGCTGGCTACGAAATTACTAATTTTCCCTCTGGTGGTACATGGCATGAATGGACAGGTGATTATGATATAGAGGCAGGTGAAAATAGTATCATGACTGACTTAGGTTCTTACGAAGCTAAAGTATTTGTCTGGCAGAAATGAAATATTTTTACCTGAAATAGCATTTTAGTCATCTAGAATAGGGGGTAAATAACCCCCTTTATAAAGATAAAGCTTAAGATTTATAATTTGGATATCAATGGTAATTTGAATAAATATATACATAATTAAATAAATTAATAATATTGTTGAACTTCTATTAAAGAATCTTGTATTTTTGCTTAAAACTGTGTATAGTATTCGTTTACACAAAGAGAGCGTTACACAACTCTAGAGAGTTACACCATGATCAACAAATTAATTAACACGAATATTAAGAGTTCGCACGTTTTATTAACTCCCAATCAAGTCAAAGAAAAATTGCCTTTAAGCAAATCTGCTGAACAAACAATTTTGAAATCCAGACAGGAAATAGAACATATTCTTGATTTTCAAGATCACAGAAAATTTATTGTAGTAGGTCCTTGTTCTATTCATGATCCCAAAGCAGCGATGGAATATGCTGAAAAATTGAAAATTTTAGCAGATAAAGTTCATGATAAATTACTACTAATTATGCGGGTTTATTTTGAAAAACCTAGAACTACTGTAGGCTGGAAAGGACTAATTAATGACCCAGACATGGATGATTCTTTCCATGTTGAACGTGGGATTTTAATGGCCCGTAGTTTGTTATTAAAACTCGCAGAATTCGGATTACCCACAGCAACAGAAGCTCTTGATCCCATTATTCCTCAATATATTAGTGAATTGGTTTCTTGGTCAGCAATTGGAGCAAGGACAACTGAATCACAAACTCACCGAGAAATGGCTAGTGGTCTGTCCATGCCCGTGGGGTTTAAAAATGGTACAGATGGGAATATTAATGTAGCTTTGAATGCTCTCAAATCCGCTAGAACCCCACATAATTTTTTGGGAATTAATCAAAAGGGACAGGTAAGCGTATTTCAAACTAGAGGTAATCCTCATGGTCATGTGATTTTACGTGGTGGTCATCAGCCTAACTTTGATCCCGATAATGTTAAATTTGTAGAAGAACAATTAAAAGCCGCAAATTTACCACCGAGAATAGTGATTGATTGCAGTCATGGTAACACAAATAAAGACTATAAATTACAACCAGTTGTTTTAGAAAATGTGATTCAGCAAATAGTCGATGGTAATACTTCAATAGTGGGAATGATGCTGGAATCAAATTTATATGAAGGCAATCAACCGATTACGGGTAAACGTGAAGAATTACAATATGGTGTTTCAGTAACTGACAAATGTATTGCTTGGGAGGAAACAGAAAGAATTATTTTGGCTGCTCACGCGAAACTCAAGTGAAGTTATGAGTCAGGAGTCAACATGATAGTGAAAGTCTTATTTATTCTAGATTTTGAATTCTTGATTCTGAATACTTAACAACTAAGTAAATACCAGCAAGAATGTAGCAGAGGCGCAGATTATTGTTTCTGCGTAACTCTGCATTTCAAAATTACAAAATTGAGTCAATTTTTTGTAAATAAACATTGAAAAAATCCGTCTCCAATTCTAAAATCAAATCTTCAATTAAGCCTTTATGTTGAATAGAAACATTGTTATTCTTTTTAATCATTGCCATCGAACCATCTATTGCATCCCTTAACAAGATAATTTCCATTTCAGTGGGATTATCCAAAACGACAATATTACTACCTTGGTAAACCATTCCTTCTTGTTCTAAAATGTCTTCTGAATATTCAGCAATGAGTAAATCGAGTTGAGGATGACGCAACAAAGTTTGGATATTTTGATTATAATCCTGACTCAAAACTTTTTCGGAACGATTGACAAATATTCCCTCACGACACACAGCACCAATTTTCCATTGGGGATGTTTTAAGAGAATGTGATCAATTAGTGCTTGTAATGCGGTGAAAGTAATTTTATTAAAAGTGATAATTGGTATTTTGGCATCTTGAGCAGATTGAAAAAAGGTTGCTAAAATATGAGCAGGAACATCGACACTTGCACCAATAGCGGGGTTAAGATGCATTAAAATACCTGGTGCAGCGTTAATTTCTAAGATAGCAAAATTACCAGCCTGCCAAGATTGGGAAATATTTTTAGCAATGACATCAATACCCAAACAAGTGAGGCGAAAATGTTGGGCAATGTCTTGAGCTAAGATGATATTATCAGGGTGAATTTTATTTGTCGCATTAATACTGATACCACCAGATGATATATTAGCAACTTTGGAAAGATAAATAGTGCGATCGCGATCAATTATACTATCTAAATCTAATCTTTGTGCATCTAAATATAGTTCCATCGCTTCATCAATAACAATCTTACTCATGGGTGAGGTGGGTGTATCTCTTCGTTCCGATTTGCGATTTTCTCTCCTGATTAATTCTCTAATAGTTGAATAACCATTACCCACAACCGATGGTGGACGACGTTCTGTAGCAGCGACAAATTTACCGTTGACACAGAGTAAACGAAAATCCGTTCCTCTTATACTTTTCTCAACAATAACTCTGATTGATTCATCTTCTGGAATTGCTAATACTGCCAGATCATAAGCAGATTTCAACTCTCTAGAATTATGCACATTAGGGGTGACACCAATTCCTTTATGACCCGCAACAGGTTTAATTGCAACTGGGTAGCCAATTTCTCTAACTACATCTAAAGCTTCTGTTTCCGAAACTACAATATCACCCTTTGGCACTGGAAACCCCAACCGTTCTAAAAATTCTTTACAATCATCTTTGCGGGTAGTAAATTCGGAATCTAGATGACTATCAATATCAAAACTTGTTGCTACACCCCGCACCTGTTTTTTACCATAACCATATTGCATTAGTCCTTCTTCCCATAAATAGAAAGTAGGAATACCCTGTTGATATGCGGTTTGCCATAAAGCATACACTGTTGGCCCACCATAAACAGATTCCCGAAACTTATTTTGCAATTTAATTAACCGTTCCTCAAACGGGAAATACTCATCTTGAGTAATGCTTTCAAACCAATCCCAAACTAAGTAAACCACTGCTCTAGCTGTACGTTCATGTAGTGCTTGAATGCTAATCCGTACATAAGAGTGATATGGCTTGATACTCCAAAGATGAAGGTGTAAACCTATATCTAATTTGCCTACTTCCGAAACAACACGAGCAAATAAATCAGCATATAATTGATATGTTTGCTCGGCTAAATGAGGGTAAAAATCGCTAATAACGGCAATATAATCTTCAATTGGTAGCGGATCTCGATATTCAGTCAAAGCAAAATCAAATACTAGCGCACCTGTATCCAAATAAGGGTTTGGACCTATATAATACCTGAAGTTAAAAATATCAAATACATCAGTTCTTCTGGCATTGATGCGGACGACATCGGTGCTTTGCTCTTGAACCATTGATTTTCAATATATTTATAGACTTGACAATTTTTAAGCCTAGTTATCCCATCTTAACTTATTTCTATTATGGAGAATGTTCAGCTATCCTAAGGCATAATTTCAACTTAATTAAAGTTTCTTAAATCACTATCCAGAGAACAAAGATAAAAATAACACCTGGGAAAGAGGTAATGATCTTGCTTGTTGAATATAACAAAAACAGGTAATTAAGGATGCAGCGGAGTTATGAATAACACAGGGGCTGCTTTAAGAAATGAAGTTAGAGAACTTGCTGAAGAAGCATTTCACCGCAAGCTAATTTCAGGATATGGAGATGGACCAGATATTAACGAATACCAAATTGTTTACCAAGGAAAACCTAGACATATATCTTTAGAGCAAGCTCGTCTTTTCTTGATAGATTTAATATATAGGAGTACAATTTATTAATAAGGGCAGGCAAGACGCTCACCCCACAAGATTTTCAGATATATAGCAGAAGGCAATAAGCAATAGGCAATAGGCAAGAGTAAAACCCTTGTTATTCTTTGGTTTCAAGGACTAATCATGTCCTAATTATCCTGGCTACAGCTATAGATCCCCGGCTTCTTTAAGAAGTTGGAGATCTGGGTATGATGATTTTCATGATTGCCAAAACTGGAAATTACTGCCATTATTAGCTACAACAACCGCAGCTGCAAAATTATCTGCTGGTATTAACTCCCTCAATTCCCAATTTCCGGAAACAAGTAATTGAGCCGATTTTGTAGGTGTTAAATCAACTTCAATTTGTTCCAACTGAACTAAACCATCTCCAGTGGCTTTTAAATAAGCTTCCTTGCAAGTCCAGTAACGAAAAAATGCTTGTTCCTGTTGTTGAGGAGAAAGTAATTTAATTACTTCATATTCACTGGTTAAAAAGAACCGTTTAGCAAGATTTTCTAAATCCGACATCGGGCGAATATATTCTAAATCCACCCCGATTAATCGCTGATAACTTATCCCACACAAACCCAAATCTTGAGAATGTGACAAATTAAAAAACAGTCCAGAATTTGCAAACTTAGCTGCTAAAAGTGGCTTTCCTCGCTGTTGATAATCAAATTCTACCTGTGATGGTTCCACACCTAAATAGCGTCCTAAAATAGTACGAAGACTACCACGACCGATAATAAAACGTTGCCGATGTTCTGGAAAATAAAACCTTTCTGCACGGGCAAATTCATCACTAGATAAAGTTTTTTGGAAAGATTCTAGCTGTAATTCCGGCTGCTTCAGGTCTATTTTCCAGATATGCACATCACGCGACGACAAAATTAAATTTTGGGGTGCAGGTAACCAAATATGATTAAACTTATTCACAAGTAATTCAAAATTCAAAATTCAAAATTCAAAACAAACAAAGTCCACCTGCGTGGACTAGCAGAAATTCAACCCACGGAGGTGGGTTTTGTCTGTTTAGCTGCAATTTCTAATTGCTGATCAGACCTTTCTCCTATCCACTGTAAAATGCGATTCCAAGCCCACCACTGGTCAACGTCTTGAGCTTGACGCTGACACTTTTTACTACTTACATAACCTACATGACCACCGTAGGAGGTGAGTAACAAATCTATATCAGGATTTTTGGCACTAGCAGCTTTTAAATCAGTAACAATATCTGGATGAAATAAGGGGTCATCAGCAGCATAAAGAATCAAAGTTGGTTTTTGCAACTGAGGTAACAGATGTAAACCACTGCTGGCTTGGTAATATTCTTCCACAGAACTAAATCCTAAGCGTCCAATTACCAGTTCTTGATCAAATCCCCAAATGCTATTTGCTCTTGCAATTGCGGCGGGGTCAAAATAACCATGATGAGTATGATGTAGTTTCCAGGCCAGTTTTTTCAACTCCCCAGCAATGCGGGATTCTACGTATTTACCAAAAGGGTGTGTGACTAAATAAGTGAGCGATCGCAACGAATCCAAACTCGGACAAATCACCGCCCCACCAGCAATGTCAATATTTTTAATTTCCAAATCCGTAGCTGCTTTGATACCCCACAGCGCCAATTGTCCCCCTAAAGAATACCCTGTAAACCAGCATTTCGGGGGACAACCCATTGCTACAGCCTCTGCGGCAATTCTCACAAAATCTTCCCCTTCATACAAACCATCCGACGTTAAAGTTGGTGATAACTCCGCCGTTTTACCATGCGCTCGCCAATCGAAGAGAACCACAGCATACCCTTGAGCGTATGCCTTACGTCCTAACAATCTTAAAAACCATTGTTGCTCTAACTCACCAGTAATACCATAAGTGCCAATAATTGTGCTATGGGCATTTTTGGGGATAGCGACCCAACCAAAAATTGGCACATCCTGCCCCCCTGTAAATACGATCTGCTGATAAACTGGCTCTGGATGTGGAGTTGTACTTTCCCAATCACGTCCAGCCCACAAAGCAGTGTAAGCCGTCATAGCAGCGCCATTTCGCAAGAAATAGGGCGGATTGTAGGTAGAGTTACACACCATATATTAATTTTCGTGTAAATTAGTATTGTTTTCACAATCCTTTAATCTTAATATTTATGTTAGATTTAAAATCTTTTTACAATCGAAATAACAATCTTTGTATATCTCAAAGGTTCTTATTTATCCTTGAATAGAGTAGTCATAATTTTTTAAGAATGCCGAGGATTCTTGTCATAGACGATGACCCAGCGATTTCAGAACTTGTTGCCGTCAACTTGGAAATGGCTGGCTACGATGTTAGTCAAGCTGAAGACGGCATCAAAGGTCAGGCGCTGGCCCTCCAGCTACAACCCGACTTGATCATGCTTGATCTGATGTTGCCCAAAGTAGATGGATTTACCATTTGCCAACGATTGCGTCGGGATGAGCGCACCGCTGAAATTCCCGTCTTAATGTTGACGGCTTTAAGCCAAACCCAATATAAAGTTGAGGGTTTCAACGCTGGCGCAGATGACTACTTGACCAAGCCTTTTGAAGTGGAAGAAATGCTGGCGCGGGTGCGGGCTTTGTTGCGTCGGACTGACCGCATCCCCCAAGCAGCAAAGCACAGTGAAATTCTCAACTATGGCTCTCTTACCCTCGTTCCAGAAAGATTTGAGGCCATTTGGTTTGGTGAAACTGTGAAACTGACTCACTTAGAGTTTGAACTACTTCATTGTTTGCTTCAACGTCACGGTCAAACTGTTTCTCCCAGCGAAATTCTGCGAGAAGTTTGGGGTTATGATCCTGATGATGACATTGAAACTATTCGGGTGCATATTCGCCATTTGCGAACTAAACTGGAACCAGATCCTCGCCATCCTCGCTATATCAAGACAGTGTATGGCGCGGGATACTGTCTAGAGTTACCCAGTCTACCACCAGCAAGTGAGGGAACTACCGCTACATTGGTGGAGTGATATTTCAATCTACCTCATGATGATAGGGACGTAGCGATCGCGCTCTCAAGATACATCTCCGATTTTTTCAAAAAGTCGGGGATCTATCCCACATTAAGCACCCTCAACTGTCAAAGAAGAGGACAAGAAGGGGCTTGAAACAATGACTATTGCCCTTTGGCAAGAAATAATGGCTGAGAGAGAAACTGCTTATTTGTTGAGCAGTCCAGCCATGAAAGCGAGATTACTTACGGCTAGAAAACGTCAAGATGGAATTTCTTTGGAAGCAGCCTGTGAGAAACTTGGAATTTGATGCAGATGCTTTTGAGGACTTAGCTTGGTGGATCGAAAGTGATAGCGTAAGCGCTCCGTAGGAATCGTAAAAAAGCGTTAAAAATCATCAAACTGATTCGTGAAGTACAACGTAATCCATTTGAAGGTTCAGGACAACCTGAAGCACTAAAACACGATCTATCTGGCTGCTGGTCACGGCGGATCGATCAAGAACATCGTCTGGTTTATGAAGTCCTAGATGATAAAATCAGAATTCTCGCCTGTCGGTTTCACTACTGAAAATTGCTTTTGGAGATGTGTGGAAGAGCTATCGCCATACTAGAAATATAAATCTCATCTAGTAATGACAATCAAAGAATTGCTATCCATTTCACCTGTCACCTGTTACCTACTTCACTGGTTGCAGTTTTGTCACCTTGAGTTTAAAGTTACCAACACCAGTTTCTCCAAAAGATCGGACGCGAACTATGTAATTTCCTGTTTCGTTAATGCGGGTAAATAAGAGAGAGTTACTTGTACCATCGGGTCCATCATCATTTTCTGCCACTGTTGAACCATCAGGACCTAACAGTGTAATCATGGTGTCAAAGTTCTCCGATGACAAATCAATTGCTAAATTATCACCTTTGTTTAACTTGACTGTATAATCACGAGCAAATCCCCCTTGACCTGTGGGAATATCTTTGGCTGTTAATGTATCAGCAATTTCTGCACTACTATTTAAGGGAATAGGTTTATATAAATTATTTGGATTTTGAGCAAATCCTGTATTTATGCTTATGCCCATTGTCAGCATCGTCACAGGAAAGATAATGATTTTTATTAAAACCGTTGCAAACGCTTTATTCATAAATTGAAACAGTGTTCCCTTAAACACAGGGTATAATTGTGCTAATTATAGATTTTTCGGACACAACTTGCCCATCAACTCTGGACTGATCTATCTTTACCAGTCGTGGCCACAGCGGCTAAACCAAGTACAGAAATGCTACTTTGACGAAGTGTGTAGACAGCAGACTTGGCAGTTGCACCTGTAGTATAAATATCATCCACTAACAGCACTGGTGCATCTGGATGACGACTGCTAAAATCTGTTCCTATAGCAAAAGCATCTGTTAAGTTTTGTTCTCGCTCTGAACCGGATACACTAAACTGTGCTTTGGTGTCTTTGATTCTTGCTAAACCTTTTGATTTTAATTTTAACCCAGTTATTTCGCAGAATCCTTGGGCTATAAGTTCAGCTTGATTGTAACCTCTTTCCTGCCGCTTTTTGGTGTGGAGTGGTATCGGCACAATTACAGGTGGTTTATTCACTTTGGGGTAATTTAATAACCATGCTTCTCCTAAATACTGTCCTAAAAGCTGCCCGATTTCCGGGTGGTTTTCATATTTCATTGTCGCGATCGCTCTTTTTAATGTTCCTCTGTAACTTCCCCAAACAAACACCGATAATTCCTGTTTCCATAAGTAGTTAGGGTTTTTAAAATTACAGCTTTGTAATTGTTTAGCGCAATATTGACAAATTCGCTCTGGCGTGCTGCGCTGACAGATAGGGCAATTGCTTTGTAGAAAAAGATTAAGTAAATTTTTAAACATGGTAATTGGTAATTGGTAATTGGTAATTTTTATTCCCAGTCCCCATTCCCTATTCCCTAAGATATTTCACATACACGCGATCGCACCTTTTTGTTTCTACATCTGTAGCGGGGATGTAACCATTATTCTCATAAAGTTGCACTGCTTCTTTTAAAACGCTGGCAGTTTCAATCCAAATTTGCTTAAACCCGCGTTTAGCTATGGCTAATTCTAACTGCTGTAACAAATATTTCCCTAAACCTAAACCTCTAATATTGGGTGAAAGATACATTTTACGGATTTCTACAGCTTTTTCACCTCGTTGGATCGGATAATATGCCCCCGTACCTACTATTTGATTTTCGTGTTCAATTACCCAAAATTCGCCACCTTTAACTAAGTAAAATTCCTCAACTTGCAACACATCTCTATCAGCCCCCTCAGCTTCCCAACCTAAGCCATATTCTGATAATACAGAACTAATTATCGCTGCGGCTGATATGCGGTCTTTTTGATCCCAATTACGAATGATAAAATTTTGGTAATATTCTTTCATTACTTATGTTTAAATTTAAACTATAGTTATATAATATACTTAAAATTTTCTTGCTTTGCACTTATGAGCTAATATAAATCTAAAATTCCTTCTGCTCAACAGTTGCAAATCTTAAAATAATTGATACACTTGTTCTTTCAGCCCAGTTAACGGTTAACCAGCGCCCATAATGGTGCATATTAAGCGCGTTGAACTTACTAACTTCAAATCCTTCGGTGGTACAACTTCTGTCCCTCTGCTGACGGGGTGTACTGTCATATCTGGTCCTAACGGTTCGGGTAAATCAAATATTCTTGATGCGTTGCTGTTTTGCTTAGGCTTGTCTAGTTCTAAGGGAATGCGGGCTGAACGTCTACCGGATTTGGTGAATAATAATCAAGTCGCTAAAGGTCGTAATGCTATTGAAGCGAGTGTAACGGTAACTTTTGATATTTCGGATATTGTCTCACGCAGAGGCGCAGAGGCGCAGAGTGAGGAAGGGGAGGAAGTAGGGGAAGCAGGGGAAGCAGGGGAAGAGGAAGAAAATCCAAAATCCGCAGAGTGGAGTGTTACTCGACGTTTACGGGTTAATTCTCAGGGTGGTTATACGTCAAATTATTATATTAATGGTTCTCCTTGTACTTTGACGGAGTTGCATCAGGAGTTGGAGGATCTCAGAGTTTATCCTGAAGGGTATAATGTGGTGTTGCAGGGAGATGTAACTAGCATTATCTCGATGAATGCGCGGGAACGTCGAGAAATTATTGATGAGTTGGCTGGTGTTGCTGCGTTTGATCGTAAGATTCATCAAGCTAAAGGAACGTTGGATGAGGTAAAGGAGAAAGAAGATAGTTGTCGCATTATTGAGGGTGAGTTAACTCTTCAACGCGATCGCCTTTATCAAGATAAGCTAAAAGCGGATAAATATCGTCAACTGAAAAAGGAGTTTCAAGAAAAGCAATCTTGGGAAGCTGTGTTATCATGGCGTTCTCTCCAAGCAAAGCAGGAAAATTTAGTAGCAGATATTCAAAGTGGTGATGTTTCTTTTACTCAACTTTCTGATAATTTAACCGCTGTTAATAAGAATATTGATGAACAAAGTACGGCTCTTGATGCTCTTAATGCTCGTGTAAAATCATTGGGTGAAGATGAGCTTTTGGCGGTTCAGTCTACTTTTGCAACCCAAGAAGCGGAACGAAAGCAACTTCAACGTCAACAAGGTGAGATAGAATCTCATTTACAAGAAACTACTAAACGGTTAAATCAAACTCAGCAAGAGATACAACAATATCAAGTTTCTCTACAACAAGCTGCACAACAACAAAATATAGAAAGGTTGCAATTAACGTCTTTACAAAGTGACCGTAACCAAACACGAGAAAATTTAGAAACTTCTCGTCAAGCTGCTGCGGAAATTGCTACTGCTTCGGAAGCTTGGGTACAACAACAAACGGCTTTAAATCGCCAAATTGAAACTTTACTGCAAACTCTTGAACCTCAAAGAACTGAACAAGCACAACTGAGAGAAAGAAATTCTCAGCTACAGCTACTTATTGAGGAAGAATGTCAGATAATCGCTAGTTTAGAACCGCAATTGGCAGAAAAACAAGCTGAATGCGAAAATTTAGAAGCTGAGTTTAACGCTTCTAATACACCTATTCAAAATTTAGCAGAGAATTTAGCAGCGACGGAACAGGAATTACAACTGCAACAAGATACTCAAAAACGCTTGTTACAAGAACAGCGAGAAAAACAACGTCAGTTAGATAAACTGGAAGCGCAAACCCAAGCACAGCAAGAAGTTCAAGGTACTCAAGCAAGTAAGGTAATTATTCAATCTGGTTTACCTGGTTTGTGTGGGTTGGTGGTAGATTTGGGTAAGGTTGAATCTCGCTATCACTTAGCTTTAGAAACTGCTGCGGGTGCAAGATTGGGACATATTGTGGTAGAAGATGATCGGGTTGCTGCTGCGGGGATTGAGTTGTTAAAACAAAAACGTGCGGGGAGAGCGACTTTTTTACCGTTGAACAAAATTAAAGCGCCGAAATTTACCCCAGATTTAACTTTGCGTTATGTTGACGGTTTTGTAGAATATGCGATGAATCTGGTAGAGTGCGATCGCCGTTATCAAGAAGTTTTTAAGTATGTTTTCGGTAATACGGTGGTTTTTGCAACTCTCGAACAAGCGCGAAAACAAATCGGACTTTATCGCATTGTCACCCTGGATGGGGAATTATTAGAGACTAGCGGTGCGATGTCTGGGGGAAGTAATACTCAGCGTTCGGCGTTAAAATTTGCTACAGGGGAAGTTAAGGAATCTGAAGAAGTTATTAATTTAAGGACGCGGTTAGGAGATATTGAGAGAGTTTTAGAACGTTGTGCAGAAGCTATTACTAATTTATCTAGTCGTAGTAAACAGCTTTCTTTGGAATTAACGGAAGCAAGACAAAGCAAAAGAGAACAACAGTTATATTTAGAGCAGTTAAAAAAAGATATTAAAAGTTTAACCGCGCAGTTAGAAAATACTCGCGCTCAGTTATCCCAAAATAACGGAAAATTCAACAATGCTCAAACTCGGTTAGAAGTTTTGGATCGGGAATTACCAGGACAGGAAAATCAACTGCAACATTTACGACACACTTTAGCTGAGTTGGAATCTTCTCAAACTCCTAGTGAATGGCAGGAAATCCAAGCTACCATTAAAATTCAGGAGCAGCAATTACAACAAAAAGAAACTGCTGTTAGGGAAGTAGAACAAAGATTGCAAAATCTTGAAAATCAACAACAACGTTTACAAGAAAAAATTACCGAATCAGAGACGCGAGTTATTGAATATCAACAAGAACAAGCAACAGTTAGCATTCAACAGTCAACCGTTAACAGTCAGCTTTTAGAACTCAACACCCAAATTACCGCAACTCAAGCTAGTTTACGGGAACTTGAGCAAAATTTAGGTGAAGAGAAAAAGAAACGAGATGCAACAGAACAGGAAGTGCGATCGCTATTATTGCGTCAACAACAATTAAAATGGGAACTTGAGAAACTGCAAGAAACCCAAGAAAAACGCAGAGAAGACTTAACCGCATTAAAAATAAATCTGCAAACTTTAGCAGCAGACTTACCCAGTCCTTTACCGGAAGTACCGGATAAAGTTGATTTAGAAGAATTGCAAAAAGAACTACGCAGTTTAGGCAAACGCTTACAGGCAATGGAACCTGTAAATATGTTAGCTTTGACTGATTATGAAATAGTAGAAAGTCGTTTACAAGAACTTACCCAAAAATTACAAACCTTAGAAGGGGAAAGAACCGAATTATTATTAAGAATTGAAAACTTTACCACCTTACGTCAAACCGCATTTAAAGAAGCTTTCGACGCAGTTAATGAGAACTTTCAATCAATTTTTGCCACCTTATCAGACGGTGACGGTTATTTACAACTGGATAACCCAGAAGACCCCTTTAACAGCGGTTTAAACCTAGTCGCACACCCCAAAGGAAAACCCGTACAGCGTCTAGCTTCCATGTCTGGGGGAGAAAAATCTTTAACTGCATTAAGTTTTATTTTCTCACTGCAAAGATATCGCCCATCACCGTTTTATGCTTTTGATGAAGTTGATATGTTTTTAGATGGCGCAAATGTGGAAAGATTAGCGAGAATGATTAAACAGCAAGCTGAACAAGCACAGTTTATTGTTGTGAGTTTGCGTCGTCCGATGATAGAATCAGCACAGAGAACAATTGGTGTAACTCAAGCTAGAGGTGCATATACTCAAGTTTTGGGGATTAAATTGAAATCATCTGACCATTGAATTAGTTTAGAATAACTAAGAGAGCGATCGCAAAAGATCAATAATTATTTATTCACTAGAGTAAAGTTACCCAAAATATTAGCAAAAATATAGTTTTATTTAAAATTAGGAGAAGTAAATGGAAGGTAAAAGATTTATTCATAAAATCAAATTACAAAACTTTCTCTCCTATGGAAGTGAAGGGGAAGAAACTGAATTACAACCTCTAAATGTGTTAATTGGACGTAACAGTGCAGGGAAATCTAATTTAATAGAAGCTATTAGTATTTTAAAAGCAACACCCACAGATTTACCAGCACCATTTCGTCAAGGTGGAGGTATTAATGAATTTTTATGGAAAGGTGAGGGAAGTAATTCTATAGCTAATATAGACGTTATATTAAATTATTCAGAAAGACACAGAAACAATCTACATTACAAATTAAGCATAACAGAAGTAGGACAAAGATTAGAATTAGTAGATGAATTTCTGGAAAATGAACAAGCTTATGAAGGACAGGAAGATGTCTATTTTTATTATCGTTATCAAAATGGTCGTCCGGTTTTAAATATTAATAAAATTACAGATGATAGTGAAAGATTTAAAAGAACTCTTCGCAGAGAAGATTTAATTTTAGATCAGTCAGTTTTATCTCAAAGAAAAGATCCTGACTTATATCCTGAACTTTCTTATGTAAGTACAGAATTTCATAAAATAGGTTTATATCGTCATTGGCAAATGGGACGAAATTCAGAACCAAGAAATGCCCAAAAAACGGATTTACCTGAACATCCTTTATTGGAAGATGGCAGTAATTTAGGTTTATGTTTAAACAACTTAAAATATAAATTGGGTCTTAGAAAAACTATTGAATATCTAGAAAAGTTCTATGAAGAAGCCGAGGACGTAGATGTAAGAATATATGGTGGTACAGTACAAATATTTATTCGGGAAAAAGGGTTAATTCAACCAATTCCTGCAACTCGTTTATCTGATGGAACACTGCGTTATTTGTTTTTAATGGCTTTACTTTTAGATCCTACTCCACCACCACTAATTTGTATTGAAGAACCAGAAATAGGTTTACATCCAGATATTTTACCAACTATTGCAGAATTGTTAATTGAAGCATCACAAAGAACCCAATTAGTTGTAACTACTCATTCTGATGCTTTGGTTTCTGCGTTGAGTGAATATCCTGAATCTGTGGTAGTTTGTGAAAGAGATAATACAGGAACTCATTTGAGGAGATTAGAACCTGGTAAACTGAAAGATTGGTTAGAAAATTATACTTTAGGTGATTTATGGCGGATGGGTGAAATAGGGGGAAATAGATGGTAAAAGAAATTAGAATTTATATAGAAGGTGGTGGAGATAGTACAAGAACTTTATCTGCACTTAGAGCAGGATTCAGTAAGTTTTTTAAAAAATTGCTAGATACAGTAATAAGTGAAAACTTTACACTGAATATAACTATGTGTGGGAAGAGAAATGATGCTTTTCGTGACTTTAAAATTGCTTTAAAATCTCATTCTGATGCTTTTAATATTTTGCTGGTTGATGCAGAAGCACCTGTCACAAAAGATTCTCCTTGGGAACATTTAAAATTAAGGGATAACTGGGATAAACCAGCAGGAGTTGATGATGATAACTGCCATTTGATGGTACAAACAATGGAAGCGTGGTTTATTGCGGATATTGCAACTCTGAAAGAATTTTATGGACAAGGTTTTAAAGAAAATGGTATTCCCAAAACTAATAATGTGGAAACTATTCCAAAAGATAATTTAGAACGTATTCTCAAAACTTCCAGTGGTAAAACTACCAAGGGTGAATATCACAAAATCAAGCACGCCTCTAAACTATTAGAATTGTTAGATGTCACTAAGGTTCGTCAATCTTCCCCTTATTGCGATCGCCTATTTAATACTCTAAAATCAAGAATCCGATATTTACCAGATGAATAATAGCCTAGTGCTTTTCCTAGTGGCGTAAGCCATACCCTAGCAATTCTTACGGAAATACTACAAATTAACTCCTTTTTCTGCTAGTAACTGTCTTAATTTAGCTAATTCTGCTTCTGCTAAATCTGCACGCTGCTTTTCCTGTTCTGCACGCTGCTTTTCTTGTTCTACAGGTGTAGGCAACCAATTATTATCTCGATCATACCAACGTAGCCACGATCTGGTTAATCCCTGATATTCTCCATGCCATAACCCTAAACCCAGTTCTGCTTCTTCTAACCATACTCCTAGTCCATTTATTGACAAAGGTTGATAACGACTCATTACCAACCCAAAACAATTAAACTCATCTGTATAACGGTTATAAACAAAATAATAGGGGATTCTCAGGATTTGTTCATAAACTGACCATTTATTAGGAGGTTGATTAACTTCCCGTAAATTTCTGCCTAAATCCTCTGCTTCTGTACCAGGTGATATCAATTCTATAGCCACGAAAGGATTTATTCCTTCCTGCCAAGTGACGTAGCTTAATCGGAGTTCTGTTTGTTGATAAAATCGAGACACCCCCAATACTGCAAACCAATCTGGGCGTTTATACCATTGGGGATGGAGGGGATCATAATATAAGTTTAAATCACTACCTGTAAATATATTATCTTCAGTGTATGTAGGAGGACGAAACGTAAGGCGTAATAATTCTGGTTGTAATAGGTGAAATTCATCTGGCAACCCTGGTTCCTCCTGGTTTTCACTAGGTAAATCATACATGGTTGGCAATGCTTCTTGAGGAGATAATGGTGGATTTATTTGATACATGATTAATTAGCTCCCTGCGTTAGCGTCGCTGATTGAGGATATCGCTCTCTCAAAATCATCTTCAGTATTATATAAGAAATCAGTTAGAAATTACAACATCACATTCAGTACAGCAATGAATAATCTGGGATGTGCTAATACTTGGCAAACAGAGGCAGAAACTGTCACCACCATTATGAACGGGAATGATCACCGAAATTGATAGCTCTGTTAGCAAATTCATTTTTATTTGCCTATGCTGTATTCAGCTTTCAGTTTGATTTTTTCCCTACAACGCTATCGTCCATCCCCATTTTATGCCTTTGACGAAGTAGATATGTTCAGGACTTACGCAAACAGAACCAAAGTAGCGGTAATTCATGAATTACCACTACGCCAGAATAAGGTTTTTAGTCAAATCTTGCGTAAGTCCTAATGTTTTTAGATGGGGCAAATGTGGAACGATTAGCTAGAATGATTAAACAACAGGCACAACAAGCACAGTTTATTGTTGTGAGTTTGCCTCGTCCGATGATAGAATCAACCCAGCGTACAATTGGGGTGACTCAAGCCAGAGGTGCTTATACTCAAGTTTTGGGTATTAAGTTAGGTGACAGGTGACAGGTAAGAACTTTACCAATTACCCATTACCCATTAGCAATTCCTGATTACCGATTACCAATCACCTTGATTTTCTGTTAAAAATAGTTTATAGATAAACCGGATTCGAGATTGCCTACGGCACGCTAAGCGAACAGGACTCCGTATATAATGACCTCCGAACAAGTAATTAGACGTTCCGATATATTAAACACCCAGGTAATCACCCGCGATAATGGCAAAAGGCTAGGTATCGTCAGTCAAATCTGGGTTGACATTGATCAAAGAGAGGTTGTGGCGCTTGGTTTGCGAGACAGCCTAATCTCTATCTCTGGTCTGCCTCGCCAAATGTATCTTAACAGTATCAACCAAATCGGGGATGTCATCCTGGTTGATAACGAAGATGTCATAGAAGATATTGAAGTCGAATCCCTCAGCAACTTGATGAACTGGGAAGTCATCACCGAAACAGGGGAAGTATTAGGCAGGGTCAGAGGCTTTAAGTTCAATGGCGAAACTGGTAAAATTTACTCTATAGTCATCGCCTCCTTGGGAGTACCCCAAATACCCGACCAATTTTTGAGTACCTACGAAATCTCAATAGAAGAAGTCGTCAGCACTGGTCCGAGTAGATTAATTGTTTTTGAAGGTGCCGAAGAACGAGTCAACCAGTTAACAGTCGGCGTTTTAGAACGGCTGGGTATTGGTAGAGCGCCCTGGGAAAGAGACGCAGAAGAAGAATATGGTTATTCTGCACCCCGCACCGTTTCCCCAGCGAACCAACTACCCAGCGGAGTACCTTTACAACCACCTAAGCCCAAAGTTCGCACTCCTGAACCCGTAGCACGGGAAGAGGAAGAATGGACTGAAGACTATATAGAAGAAGAAAGACCACAACGTCGGGTTATGCAAGCCCGTTCCTACGAATCGATACAATACGAAGAGGAAGAAGAAGATAACTGGAGTGAGGCCACGAGTCAAGATAGATATCAAGCACCACCCAAAAAATACGAACCCCAGCCCTATAGCAAAGCATACTCTGATGACTACGACGATTATGATGATGTAGAAGGCGATGCTTGGGAAGATGTACCGAAACCTGTGAATATTCCTAAGAAAGTCAAGGAAAGACAGGTGGAATACGAAGAAGAAGGCGGATATTAAGTTTTGTAAACGTTTTGTAAACCCCCTCTACCAAGAGTAAGAGGGGGTTAATTAACATCAGCCTAAAAGGTAAAAATTACAAAGGTTTTGAATTCCAAATTTGGCGCTCAATTTTCCAGATCCTTGCTCTTTTTTAATTAACCATAAAGCCCTCAACTTAACTTGTCTAGTAGATGGTCTGCCATCCTTGGGACGAATAATTTACAAGCTATTAGCGGTCAGTAAGATTATTAAACAATCAGCAATGAACAAGGATTCAGGTCTTACTGATTAGCCCCAAACCGGGAGACATCTCCGTTATAAGTAGTCCTGTCAGGCATCAGCGAATTAAACAAATCAGCGCCATAGAACTTGGATTCCCGTAGAATCGCATCTGATAACCTGGTATTTCTCATGTAGCTACTGGAAAAATCTGCTTTCGATAAATTGGATCGAGAAAGAATTGCTCCTCTAAGCTTTGCATTTTTCACCACGGCATTAGACAAATCTGCATCAGAGATAATAGCCTCTGTGAGATCTGCATTGGTTAAATCCGCGTTCAACAACGTTGTCTTATTCATGAGGGCGTTATACAAATCTGCCTGGGAAAGATTAGCTCCTGATAGATTGGCTTCCGCGAAGTTAGTACCCATCAGAATACCTTCTGACAGATTGGCTTCAGTTAGATTGGCTCCATCAAGCTTTGCATCATTGAGTAGCGCACCAGAGAGATTGGCTTTGGACAGATTTGCCCCACTGAGTGCGCTGCCATATAAATCTCTATTCGATAGATCTGCTCCCGATAGATCGCAGTTAACACAGGCGTTTGTGATCAGCAACTTTTGGTAATCTGTCGCAACAAAAGCGTTAGCAGGCAAACTAAATATGGTGAAGCTAATGATAATAGAGAGGGCGATGCTAGAAAGTCTACGAAACCAAGATGTAATATTCATATTCGTCCTTAAAATTGTGAATTTTTGCAATTGTGTCAGTATCAAAGATGGGTCTTTTTTTTAGAGGTTGGGTGAGGTGGAGCTAAACATTGTTAAGCCCTACCCAAAATGACTGTTAGCCTCATGAAGACAATTCCAATAGTCAATTTCTGAATTTGGAGATGAATTGTGTCTCTGAATTTACAAACCTTGTAAGTATATGTCTATTGGAAACAACACTGATTATTACAGTGAATACGCGGTTATTCATCAATAATATTATATAAATTCACATCAAATATACACGAAGTAAACATCTTTTAGAGTGTTAATATGCTTGTCAAATAAGAGCAAGGCTGACAAGGTTTTTTAGTACATCTGCACTCATGAACTTAAGTTTAAAGTCTCTCTCGACCCCCCTTCAAGTCCTTCATACTGAGGGATAAGCACTGAACCTGTCCAGCAAGGAAATGTTTTATAGAGATAGAGAGAGATTTAGAGAGATATTGGTTAGATTCGGCCTAAAGTCAGCTTAATCTTCTGTTCAATCAATATTTAAACTATGGCGAAATTACTGACTTGGCCATTTTCACCAACTCATCCTGCTTACCCGCTTTCAACCCAATGGTGTACTGTACAGCCTTTTGTCGCCAAGTTAACGTAGAATCAGAACAATTAGCACCACATTTAGCATCTACAAAATAAGCAGTTGTACCCTTAGCTAAAGATACCGCTTTACCAGTGAGTTTAGGGGTTTTACTATTAATAGCTTCCGCACTAATCATACCCAGACGACAAGCTGTACCCCCAGTACAATCAGGGCTAAATCCTAGTAAAATATCATACTTGTCTTTGTTAGCGGTCTCGATAATTGCGTAAAGTGGGTTTTCCCCTTCCAAACCAGGAATATAGTTTGGTAATAAAATCTTAATTTGACTATTTTTCTTTAATTTGGGCAGAATAGACTTAAAAACTGGATGTGGTTGAGCAGTTTTATTATTAATCTGCTCTTTTGCTATTAACTGAGGCTTATTTTTTACCGATGCTTGAGCAATATCATGAAAATAGCTGCTACCAACTAGGAAAAATAAAGCTAACAAAACACTGCTTTTCTTAAAATTGAAAATCATATTCAAACACCTGGGTGACTACAAAATAATATTACAAATATAACAATCCTCAATCATTCGTCAATAAGAAAATTACTGAATTCTTCAAATAATTCTGTAAATCCTTACATCGTGTCAATCCTGATTCTGACAAAAAAAGTTAAAGTTCAGAAATTTAAAATATCTAATGATTTTTCTATCTCTAAATCTAAAATTATAGCTTGTGTATCTTTATGTTCTTCTATTTTTCCATCTTGCCAATATAAATCTGCTGCTTTCTGAAAATCCTCAATTGCTCCCTGTTTATCTCCTATGATTAAACGAGCATTACCACGATTATAATAAGCATCTATGTAATTAGATTTAATTTTAAGCACTTTACTAAAATCATCTATTGCGGCTTCGTAGTTTCCTAAATCAAAATGAGCATTACCACGATTGTAATAGG
This sequence comes from Anabaena sphaerica FACHB-251, assembly GCF_014696825.1. Lineage (NCBI taxonomy): Bacteria > Bacillati > Cyanobacteriota > Cyanophyceae > Nostocales > Nostocaceae > Anabaena > Anabaena sphaerica. Next base: position 106,110 of record NZ_JACJQU010000009.1, read on the forward strand.
CATCTACATAATTAGCATTTATTTTAATGGCTTGATTATAATCTTCGATTCCTCCTTCATAATCTCCCAAGTTACAACGAGTATTACCTCTTTTTTTGTAAGTCGTAGCATCATTAGGTTTGACTTTGATCAGTGCTATTAATTTCTGCTTATCATCTAAAAGATAAGGAGCAATTTCTCTGTTTTTCTGGGTAATATCATAATGAGGATTAATTTTAATGGCCTGATTATAATCTTCAATGGCTCCTTGATTATCTCCAATGCGAGAACGAGCATCAGCACGATTTTTGTAAGTAACTGCAATATCAGGATTAATTCTCATAGCTTGATTATAATCTTCAATTGCCATCTGATAATTACCTAATTGATAATGTGCTAAACCCCTTTTATTATAAGCTTTACCATAATTAATATTAATTTTAATTGCTTGGTTATAATTTGTAATTGCCGTGTCAAAATCATTTAATTGGTGATGAACTAAACCTAGCTTATAATAAATATCAGCATCATTAGGTTTATGCTGTAATGCTTGATTGTAATTATTAATTGCTGGGGCATAATCGCCTTTTTGAAAATGTTCATCACCTAATTTTTCATACAATAGATTTAAATCGGAAGCAAGAGGATACCTGTTGAATTTATCCAAAGATAAATTTTGTTGAGGCGAATGATTTATAAAAGCTTGTGACTGTTCTAAATAGGAGAATAAACCACCACTATATAATAATTGGTTGATCCCAAAAGCAATCCTTCCAGTTTTCAACTTAATCATTTTTGTGGGTAAAAAACCAGCTAAAAAAAGATGATATTCCGATTGAGCTTCATTTACTTCTTCTTGAATTAAAATACAAACAATAACTGTATTTTTTTCTACTTCTTCAGAACTGACTGACCATCTAACTTTATCAAAAGTACCGTGACGAGATTTGATTTCCACACCAATAGCAGGGTTAGAGGTGAGAGTAAAATCACTTTTGCCATCACCACCAAAGCGTTTTTCATAATCAACTTCTGTAATATAATCTGCTAAACGTTCTTTGACAACTTCTTCACCTAATTTACCTTTGAGGTTATTAATAAAAACGTCACGAACTGAGGAAGTACGCTTATATTTTTCTGCCATTAACCAGCAAAATTCCCGTAATGATTTTAATCTTTGTCCAGAGATGATAGTTACTTCACTATGTTGTCCTGGTATTTCACAGTGAAGAAGACAACCAGATGTTAACCTTTTAATAAAATCGGACTGTAGCGATCGCAGTAAGGTAATCCAATCCATTTATAATATTTTTAATATATTTATGATATTTCTGCGGTCTTGTGATTGACTTATTTTATTAAAAAATCTGGTGTGAGTAAATAACTAGCTCAATTAAAAAAACGTAATACCCATATCCCCGACTTCTTTGAGAAGTCGGGGATCTATCTCCTCCAGACTTCCAGACTAAAAAGCGACCTGTTCACCAGGTTTAGGTGCAATTACTCGTGTAGATAAATTGTTTTTTTCTAGTAACTCCTGAAATTCTTCACTACTTCCCTTAGCTTGCAAAAATCTGTTTAAAAGTCCCTCAAACAGGATATCCCCCCCAGCAGCTGTAGGGAGCATGATTTGAGGTTTTAACCATTTAGCAATTTCTAAAGCACTGTTCATACCTTTAATTATTGGTAGTCCCAAAGGTAAACTCAAATCAATAATGGGTGTAATCACCACATCTACTGGTGCAAACTGCTGAAGTTGGGGAGAATGATTTCCATGAGGTTCGTAATAAAGTTTTAAACCACTGACTAACTCTCTGAGAAGATAAGCATTTTCTAACAAAGTCGGTCCAATCTGAGAACCAGGAAGAGCTTTAATTTCTACTTGATTATTCAAAGTAAAAATTTCACCATGATCAAGAGTGGTTATATTGATATAACCTAATTCTTTTACTACTTTAGCCGCATTAGGAGAAGCGACAACTGGGATATTCTTCCCAAGCTGCTTAAGCGTTGGTGGGTGAGCATGATCTTCCAAACCCTGAGATAATAAAATCAAATCTATGTTTGCTGGTATTGGCCGATCCTGAGTTCGAGAACCTTTAAATAACCAATCCAAATTACTGAAGGTTAAGGAATCAACTAACCAAGGGTCTAAGAGTATCCGTTGTCCGCCAATTTCCATCAACCAACTATTGCTGTCTAACCAAGTGAAGTACATAGCTAAAAATTTAGTAAGAGTAACGCCTATTTTTATTATTAATTTATGAATTACAAATTATGAATTATCCTTTGCTCCTAACATTTGTAAGAGTTTTTCCACATTATCAAAATCCCCCACTATCCGCCGAATTGGGTGAGGCCAAACCTTAACAAGGGTTGGAGTTGCCGAAACTTGATCAATTTCAGCCTGTTCTGGATGGGTGAGAACATCAATTACCTTGAGGGTGTAAGGATAACCAAGCGATCGCTCTAATAATTCGTGTAAATTTCCTAAAATGCGTTCAGTATTTATGCTATGACCAGCAACAAACAAACGCAAGACATACCCTTGAGCATTAATTTTTTCCTGTTGCAGATTCAGTTGATTCTTCTGGTATCGTGATGTCATATCTGCACGGTCTAAGCGCACAATTAAATCATGATCTTCCCAGAGTTGGGGAAATGAAGAACGATAAGTAGCCAACACCATGCGATCGCACAATCCTTCCTGCCAAGGGGCTGTTTGCCATACTAGATCCCCCGTCCCAAAAACTGCCTTCAGCACCGACTGATGACGCATAACTGCCGGATAAGCCTCCGCAAAAGTTTGTACCTGTTGCGTGCGCGGATTTAACCAATGATCAATAGTCGCTGTATAACAAGGCACTAAAAAATGTGGCGACTCTGATAAGTCTAAGATTTCTTGCAAAGCCGCACACAAATGCAAATGCCATCGACCTTGCTTACTAGGGTCAATGCAGTAAATTAAATCTCCCCCTGGTGTAAACAGAGCAATACCTTTAAACAACTGGGGTTTAGATAGTTTGTCTGTAGTTAGCTTGGTCATAATTCTTTTGAGGACTGGCGACTGGGGTGATGGGGAGGTGGGGAGGTCTCACAAGGGTAGGTATTTTACATTGTCGTGAGGGCAAGACTTGGATGACAAGGAAGGACAGTGGATAAGGGAGGAAAACCGTACCAAATCAAATTCTCTTGGTAACAAGAACAGTACGTCAAAATACCATTGTGCGTATCAAATCTTCCTTGTCTACCTTCCATCCTTGTCTTCCTAGTCCTGCCTTCACAGTTAATATTAAAAACCTACCCCTGTGAGGCAGGGGAGGTGAGGTGATGGGGAAGCAGGGAAGGTGGGGTGATAAATTAAGTCAAAAGTCAAAATTAATAACTTCTGCCTTCTGCCTTCTGCCTCCTGCCTCCTGTCACCAATTACCCATTAAACACGACCTCTGAGGAATTGCTGCATTTCATTAGAAGTTGGAGACATTTCAATAGCTGTCTCCTCAGTAATGCGACCTTCTTGATAAAGATTGAATAGCGACTGATTCATGGTAATCATGCCATCAAAGCTGGCTTGTTTCATCAATTCCGTAATTTCATCATATTTACCATCTTTAATCCATTCTTTGACAGCCTCAGTGTTAATCAGGATGTCGTGGAAAGCTGCTCGTTTGCCATCGGTCGTGCGGCACAAACCCTGGGCAATTACTGCCACCAAAGACTCAGAAATTGCCACCCGCATTGCATCCTGTTCGTCACCAGAGTACAAATTGAGAATCCGTTCAATAGTTTTCACCGCACTATTAGTGTGCAATGTTCCCATCACCAAGTGACCAGTTTGTGCCGCTTTTAGAGCAGTATTCACAGTTTCTTTATCCCGCATTTCCCCCACCAGAATTAAATCCGGGTCTTCCCGCAAGGCTGCTTTCAGGGCATTGTCAAACTTGCGGGTGTGCATTCCGACTTCCCGCTGCTTAACCAAAGACTTGCGACTTTGGTGGACAAATTCAATTGGATCTTCAATGGTGATGATGTGCTTGGGCATCTCTCTATTAATGTAGTCAACCATCGCCGCCATCGTCGTGGATTTACCAGAACCAGTGGGGCCAGTCACCAAAATCAACCCTTTGTGATAATGGCAAATATCCCGAAAAACTGGCGGTAATCTCAATTGATCCATTGATAATATTTTTAACGGGATTAACCGCAACACCATTGCATAGCCCCGAAGGGAGTCAAAAACATTAATCCGTATACGGGCAAACTCGTACTGAGTCGCACCGTCAAATTCCAGATTGTCTTGAAAGCGTTGGATTTCTGCATCTGTCATGATCTCCCGCAACCAATTGATAAAAGTAGCTTTATCAACTTCTGGATAATTCGTTGTTTGAATTTCTCCTTTGTTACGGAAGCGGGGTATTTCACCTATACCCACGTGAACGTCAGAAAATCCCTGCTCAAAAGCTTCATGAATCAACTGTGATAAGGTTAATCCCGAAGGCTTTGGAGGAGTAGCTGGAGTATTTGACATTGGCGGTGGTGCCACTGGACGTTGCGTTGCCCCTGGTGGTGGTGGTGCATTGTTCGTAGGGGAATTAGCTCTCCTCTCTGCTGGTATCTGCAACAGTTGTGTAGTATTGCGTTGTGTAACAGATGTTACCATTGGTGGGGCTGGTGGTGCAGGTGGGGCTGGTGGCGCTGGTGGTGCAGGTGGTACTGGTGGTAGATTGCGAGATTGAGATTCTGTCATATTATCTTCAACTTGGGTAGGCAAAAAATTAGATCAAGAATTAATTTCCTGGTGAACTACAGAAAACACCATATGTGTTTTGTTTCGCTGCTAATTCCAGGATTTATCAGTTATATACAAATTCTTTAATCAATATAACCTTGTTTTACACAGGTTAATCTTCAGTAGCATTACGCAAATATTGTAGCAATAGACCGTACTTCATAACAGCTTAAATCTAAGCTAGGGGAATTTTATAGCAGAAGGCAAGAGGCAATAGGCAATAGGCAAGAGTAAAACCCTTGTTATTCTCTGGTTTCAAGGACTAATCATGTCCTAATTATCCTGGCTACAGCTATAAGACTCTAAATGAGAAATATTTTGCCTATTTCACCTCAAAATCCCAACAAAATCATTAGCAAATAATTTTTCCAGCCCTGTTGGAGAATTATGAGAAGCAATCCTAATTTTTATAAGAAATGTTAAGCAAGGTGAGACATAGGTTTTGGGGATCAGCTTTTGCTTCTTCTATCCACAAGGGTCTATTCCTCAAGATATAGGCTCAACCAAGACTGACTCCAGAAACGGGTATTAGACTTGATATTCATAATTACAAAAAATTAAGTGTAAAGTTTAGTAAAGAAATGCTCATCTTTCCCGCAGGTTTCTATATACTGGATTTCACTGAATCAAAACAGTTAACTCGTAAACAGCGAGCCACAACTGAAATTCAACTTTAAACTTTGCTGTGTAATTTGGGAGGAAAAGTCATGGTTTCGGCTCAAAGCTCTAATCAAGGGAAGACCTACTCCTTGTTGATGATTAAAAGCTTTTTAATCTGGACTTTCACATTGGCAGTATGTCTGTTGGTTGTCGGTTTTCCATTGGTTGTTGTTATGGCTACGGTCGGATGCCTGTTGTCGATTATCTTGCAATCTGTAATGCCTGTGAGTGCAGTGTTGCTGGTAGCAGGTGGTTTAATAATGTTCAACGTTCTGACAGTTTTGATCGTGGCTGGTGTACTAACTTCTAAAGGTGTTCATCCCAAAGAAGTTAAATGGTTAAGCTGGCTGCATGGTGAAGCAGACAAAGTGCAGTCCACCATTTATGCTGCTTGTCCTTTAACTTGTGAACTCAAATAGTTAACATTGCTAAATTCGACAAACAGTGCATCTGCCCGGTTAAGCCGGGTTTTTTCATTTTTAAGGGAACTCTTAACAGGAAGACGTTTTTTAATTTTTAATTGTTGTCAGTTGTCTAATGACTAGGGAACAGGGAACAGGGAACAGGGAACAGGGAACTCTTAACAGGAAGAAGTTTTTTATTTTTTATTTTTTATTTTTTATTTTTTATTTTTTAATTGTTGTCAGTTGTCTAATGTCTAATGTCTAATGTCTAATGACTAATGACTAATAACTAATGACTAATGACTAAAAAAGTTGGCATTATTTTAGGTACTCGTCCAGAGGCCATTAAACTAGCACCAGTAATTCAGGTTTTCCAAAGTTCTCCAGATTTGGAAGTGCAGGTCATTCTCACTGGACAACATCGGGAGATGGTTGCACAGGTAATGCAACTGTTCAAGCTCAAGGCAGATCACAATTTAGAGATTATGCAGCCACAACAATCTCTGAATGATATTACCTGTCGGAGTTTGCAAGGTTTAGAAGCTTTATTTAGAGAACAAAAGCTAGATTTAGTTATAGTCCAGGGAGATACGACAACTGCTTTTGCAGCAGCTTTGGCAGCTTTTTATCAAAAAATTCCTGTCGGTCACGTTGAAGCAGGGTTAAGAACTGATGACTTATTTAACCCTTATCCAGAAGAAGCTAATAGAAGGTTAATTTCCCAAATCACGCAGTTACATTTTGCTCCTACTTCCCTCGCGGTGGAGAATTTGCAAGCTTCTGGTGTGTTGGGGGAAATTCACCTGACGGGTAATACGGTGATTGATGCGTTGTTGAATGTGGCTGCAACTAACCCAGCTTGTGATATACCGAATTTAAACTGGGGTGAATATCGGACTATTTTGGCCACAGTGCATCGTCGGGAAAATTGGGGTGAACCACTGCAAGCGATCGCTCAATCATTTTTACAAATTTTAAATCAGTTTCCTGATACAGCCTTATTACTACCATTGCACAGGAATCCCACCGTTAGAGAACCGTTACAGCATCTGTTAGGTGATCATCCGCGAATTTTCTTGACAGAACCATTAGATTATGCTGAATTAGTAGGGGCAATTGGGCGATCGCACCTATTATTAACAGACTCCGGTGGTTTACAAGAAGAAGCTCCCAGTCTCGGTAAACCTGTGTTAGTTCTTAGAGACACCACAGAAAGACCAGAAGCAGTCACCGCAGGTACAGCTAAATTAGTAGGAACCGAAACTGAAAGTATTGTTGCAGCTGCAAGTGAGTTACTTAGTAACCCAGAAGCATATACAGCAATGGCTAATGCAATTAACCCCTTTGGTGATGGTCATGCAGCAGAACGTATTTTGGAAATTGTGAGAAATTATTTGAGAATGGGTGATTAGTAATTGGTAATTGGTGATTGGTGATTGGAAAAACTTTGCTTCGCTATTTCCTATTATCTGTCACCTCTCACCTATTCCCACTAACTAATACCCAAAGCCCTGCGAGTGGAAGGACCAACTACACCATCTACAAGTAGACCATTTCTTCTTTGAAAATTGCGGACTTGGTAAGCAGTATTTGGTCCATAAACACCATCAACTCTTATCCCTAAAGCTCTTTGAACGACTCTGACTCGCTCACCTCTAGCTCCCTGTCTTAGCAAAACTCGACCACCAACACCAGTACCAGGACGACCATGAGATGTCCCCGGATTCATACCCAGCCATCTTTCCGCAACATAATATCCTTGGTAACGTCCAGAAGTAATTTGAGCAAAACCATTTGTTACATTTCCTGTACTCCCAATGTTTGTGCCGTTAGGTACACAAGCTACAGATGAATTACCAGCACTAGGACCCCTGCGGATATATAAACAATTACCATTAGTTCTGACGTATTCTGCTGAAGCTTGCTGCATTTGGGAAGCCGCAGCCAGCAAGACAGTTACACCAGCTAAAGTCAACCAAGCAGAAGACTTCAGTAATTTTTGCCAATTAAATTGCAATTTAGGTAGGTTCAATTCCACATTAACGGGAGTCTCTTCATTAGCCATGTACATATAGGAATAAGCCATATATTCCATGATTTTCTGCTCCTTTATGTAAATACTTGGGATATTGCAAACAGTGATGTTGCTTTTTTCTAGATTTAATCCAGATGTATTTTATACTCTTTAATTAGCAGAATTGTTGACACCATATACCGCCCTTTAAACTGTCACAATACCGTATTTTTAACGAAATCATAACTTACTGAACTAAACAGTAATTTTAATTGCCAGCGTTATCGAAAGTATCAAAACTATCAGAACGAATCTGACTACCATTCCGCCATACTTCTACCTTTTCTGGACTAACTAAGTATGAAAAAGAACCGTTATCTGCGCGATATTTGTTTGTACCAACATTCCAAGCAGCTATCTTGACAGGTTTGCTGGTATCTTGCTTTGATTGTCCAATGTAAAACAGTTGACCGTTTTCTTCACAGACTTGAACACGAATTTTTGCAGTCTCGCCTGTGATCACTGTCATCCCAGCGCATTCAGCATCAGCTTTTACAGGTGCAATAGTTACGGGAATTGGTTGTGAAGGTGAAACAGGTTTATCTAATGGTAGTTTGGCAGTGGTTGAGGAGGATAAAAGTCGCATAGGATCAACTGCTAACCGACGATCTCGATAAAATTCAAAATGTAAATGAGGGGCTGTACTATTACCTGTAGATCCCATTTCTGCAATCACTTGGCCTTGAGTAACCGTTTGACCTTTGCTAACTAACAAACGATTATTGTGACCATAGACTGTCACACTACCATCAGGATGCTTGATTTCAATAAAATTACCTAAACCCCAATCATCCCAACCAGCTTTAACTACTGTACCAGATGCAGCCGCAACAATAGGAGTACCAATAGCACCCGCAATATCAATTCCTTCGTGTCGATGTTTGCGGAAACCTTGAGAAACAATGCCGTGAGTAGGCCAGATTAGGTTAATACCAAGTAAGGGTGTTTGCTTAACTGGGGAAGCTTTGACTGTCTGAGGTGACGCAGATGTAGTGGTACTTAAACCAGATGTTAAAGAGATAAACCCAATCAAACTATAAGTACACAACCGAGAAAGAGTATTTTTTTTCATAAAAAACTCTAGAGTTCTTTATTTGCTGTTTCAGCATCACTCAGCTAACATCAGGAAAATTGTTACCGTTATCCCAGGTGACAGGGTTAAAAGTTTGTTGTGTCTAAATTTTATCGTCAACTGTATTATTTATGATTCACCTCTTGACAAATTTGTTACCAGAGATTATACTTTTATTATAATGAGAATCTGTGCGCCCATATATACAAGTATATAGAGTTTTATTTTTTGCACATCATTATTTTCCACCACATTCTGTTTTTGATCATCTTCCTGTAAGTAGAATCCAAAGCCTTGAATTACTAAAATAACAAGATTTACATGATCTCATAATTGTTTAATTATACAGAAATTCGGATATCTATATATTCTCAAAATCAGGGAAGAAAAAGCCCACAAATTAGCAGAAATGTTAAAGAGTTTAGGTGTTGATCCTGAAAGTTTAAGTTAGTTAACGTTTTGCAGAGACGTTGGCGCTAACGTCTCTACATTATTAATTAGGATTTACCATTAGCCTCAGTTAAAATTAACTCTGGTGCTGGTGCTGTTTCTTCTTCTTCTTGTGGTGGTAAACCATACATTGAGCGATAGAGATTATCGTACTGTTTAGCAGATTCATACCAACTGAAGTTTTGGCTCATACCCCGTTTTTGTAATTCTTGCCATTGGGGTTTGAAACGGAAACCTTCCCAAGCCCGAATCATACAGGTAAACAAATCTAAAGGTTCGTAGCGGTCAAAACAATAACCTGTACCTGCGTTATTTACGGGGTCATAGTGGGTTACTGTGTCTACTAATCCCCCTGTACGACGGACAATAGGTACAGAACCGTAACGTAAAGCCATCATTTGGCTGATACCGCAAGGTTCAAAACGACTAGGCATTAAGAAGGCATCAGTACCAGCATAGATGCGACGGGAAAGAGCATCATTATAAAGTAAGTAAGTTGCCATTCTGCCAGGGTAGCGGGATGCTAACTGCCACATTTGGGTTTCATAATAGCGATCGCCTGTTCCCAACAAAACAAACTGGGCATCTGTATAAGCCATGAAGCGATCAAGAATTTGCAAAACCAAATCCAGACCCTTTTGTTCTACCAACCTACTCACCATGCCAATTAAAAAGGCACCAGAGTTAACTTCTAACCCCATTTCTTCTTGCAAGGCAATTTTGTTAGCTTTGCGTTTGTCTAGGGTATCGGTGGTGAAAGTTTGAGTGATGTATTTATCATTGGCAGGGTTATAAACTTCAGTATCTATACCGTTGATAATCCCTGATAACTTGCCGCCAATAAAGGATAGCAAACCTTCGATTTGTTCACCATAAGCAGGGGTTTTGATTTGCTCTGCATAGGTGGGGGAAACTGTATTTACCCTGTCAGCAAACTGCACGGCGGCAGCCATGGTATTGTGACCTTGCATATACCAAGGACACCAAGTAATTTTCTCCAAATACCAACGCCACGGACCTTGATAAGCCAGGTTATGAATGGTAAATACGGTGGTAATATCTGGGGATTGGTTTAACCACACGGGCAACATTCCTGTGTGCCAATCGTGACAATGGACAATTTCTGGCTTCCAGTAATTCCAACAAAATTCCGCTGCACCATTGGAGAATAAGGTAAACCGCCAATCTTCATCCTCTCCACCATAAATGCGGCGGGGAGTGAAAGCAGGATGTCCAAATAAATACAAAGGAACATCAGTACCAGGCAGAACACTTTCGTAAACTGCAAAGTCCTGAAACATGGCATATCCCTTCCAAATAGGTTCTGAGGGAATCTCCATCTTGTCGGGTAGAAAGCCATAGTAAGGCAAGAATATCCTAACATCATGCCCCATTTGTCTTAAGACTTTGGGTAATGCACCCACAACATCACCCATTCCACCTACTTTGGCAATGGGAGCAGCTTCAGCTGCAACAAATAGAATCCGCATGGTATTTATTGGTAATTGGGAATTGGAAAAGAAGGGAACAGGTAACAGGGAACAGGGAACAGGTTCAGAATTTTCTCCTCATCTCCCCATCTCCCCAGTCACCTTATGAACCACGTTGGATTTCGGTGAAGATTGCTTCTAGAATTTCTGTGGCTCCTTGTTGTCGCAAGGTGTTTGCTAGTTGTGTGCCTATTTTTTCGGCATCTTTAGCCAAGCCAGTCACAGTATCTTTCACCAGTTTTTGACCATCTACACTAGCTACAATACCTGTTAGTGTTAAATTTTCACCAACTACTTCTGTGTTTACACCAATGGGTACTTGACAACCGCCTTCTAAAGAGCGGAGGAAAGCGCGTTCTGCTAAACAGCGATCGCGTGTTTGTGGATGTTCAATGGCTTTGAGAATGGTGATGAGTTCGGTATCATCCGCACGGCATTCTATACCCAAAGCGCCTTGTCCAACGGCATGGAGAGAAATTTCTGCGGGTAAAATTTGGTGAATGCGATCGCTCATTTCCAATCTTTCTAAACCAGCTACCGCTAAAATCAAAGCATCATATTCACCTTTATCCAGTTTCTCCATGCGTGTAATTAAGTTCCCACGCACATCTTTAAATTGAAAATGGGGAAATTGACTGCGTAACTGTGCCAATCTTCGCAGAGAAGAAGTACCAATCACAGCACCCTCTGGCAGAGTGTCGATAGTCTGGCCTTTGTGTTTTTCATGCAATACCAACGCATCAGCTGGGTTTTCCCGTTCTGTAATTGCTGCTAGTGCTAAACCTTCTGGTAAGTTAGTAGGCAGATCTTTGAGAGAATGAACCGCAAAATCAATCTCTTGATTGATCATTCCCAATTCCAGTTCTTTGGTAAATAATCCTTTATCGCCAATTTTGGCCAATGCTACATCCAGGATTTTGTCGCCTTGGGTAGACATGGTATGGACTTCAAAAGTCACATCAGGAAAGTTTTTCTCAAGTTGCTCTCTTACCCAGTATGTTTGAACTAGAGCAAGTTGGCTTTTACGTGAACCAATACGAATAGTGCGGGGAGGACTAGAAACTGAAGTCATAAAACTATATGTCAAACCAGGCGGTAAATTCACATTTATCTAGACTACCGCAGGGAGTGACGCACTGGATTATATAAGACTGATGACAAAGGATTTTATGGGAGAATTGCTTTACATTTATTTACAAAATTGCCAGCTTGACTGAATATGCACTAGCAGATGCATTCGTTATTTTCCCCTGGGTTGTACAACCTTCCGTACACAAGCAAAAAGAGGAGAAGTAGAACTTGACGAATCCTATTGTATAGGCACAGAAAAGGAAGTTCCTGATATTGCCAAGGTTATAATCACCATTGGGGGAGTTGATAAATTATAAGTCTATCAAAGATTGGGTGTGTGGGAAGTTTGGTTTTTTCAAAATAATCAATTTGCCATTTATCATCTGCGTGATCAAAGTTATGAACTGGTTTCACAAAGTGAGTTACTGCCAAATTTAGATTTGCAAATCTTGGTTTAATATGTAGTAGCAGATGATGCTTTCGGTGCGGCGCTGGAATTTCGGGAGAAAATGAAAGAAATGGCAGGCTAAAAAATTTACTAGACTAGAGGTAAGACATACCTTGGAGAGAAGTTTAAATTTTATAGGTATGCTAAGAATAACTTGGTATTTTCCTTAACCCTATTATTTCCTACCCATGAATCGTACCGCTTGTCTTATTTTTAATCCAGTTGCGGGTCAGGGTGATCCAGAATTAGAACTAGCTCAGATTAGGTCAATATTAGAACCAGAAATTGATTTAGATATTTATCTAACCACCGAAGAACTAGATGCTGACGAACTCGCACGTGCAGCAGTGGAAAGGGGAGTAGAAGCGATTATTGCTTCTGGAGGAGATGGTACATTATCAGCAGCAGCGGAAGCAGTAATTAATACTGATATACCCTTCGGTATTATTTCACGGGGAACAGCAAATGCTTTTGCCACAGCTTTAAATATTCCTGATACAATTGATGCCGCTTGTCAAACAATTTTACAAGGCAAAATCTGGACAGTAGATGTAGCCGCTTGCAATGATCGGCCCATGGTATTATTGGCAGGTATTGGTTTTGAAGCAGAAACTGTAGAAAAAGCAAACAGGGAAGCTAAGAATCGCTTTGGGATGATGGCGTATATCTTGGCAGGAATTCAAGAACTGCAAAATTTACAAAGATTTGCCGTGGAGATTGAAACAGAAGATAAGATAATTAAAACTATTGCTTCAGCGGTGACAGTAGCTAATGCTGCACCTCCCACTTCAGTTTTAGCCCAAGGACCAGCGGGGATTATTTTTGATGATGGATTGTTAGATTTAACGATTGTAGCACCAGCGACTAAAACAGGTGCGATCGCTGCCACATTTCATTTATTTCAAACCGCTTCTTCAGGTACACCAGTTGAAAGGAATGACATTGGTTACTTGCGAGCCAAACAATTTAAAATCACAACTGACCCACAGCAGAAAGTAGTTATAGATGGGGAAATAGTCGGCACAACTCCTGTGGAAATTAAGTGTATACCAGCAGGTCTAAAGATTTTTGTTCCATTTGTAAAAGAAGAAATTCCAACAGAAAAATTAGAGGGACTGCCTAACTTAACTGTGGAAATAAAACACTCATCTCCAGATAACTAAATCATTCCTGGTCCTTTGCCCCGTCTGTCTTCTTTGTCTGTCAACTGACCTTCCTTATCCTCATTTACTTCCCTCATTTCTTCCAACCGTTCTGCGGTATCTTGTGAGATTTTTTTCCTAGCATCACCTGGAACTTCATAATACATTTCTGGTTCAACTGGATAGTTATTTAACAAGCCTTCCTTATCCACAGTGTAACCATCTGTAGTGCGTATGCTCTCCGCATTTGTTTGGTCATCAGTGGTCGCATTTGAGAGCTTTTCTTCTGTAGGAAGTGTTTTATAGTTGTCTGCTTCTCTGGCTTGACGTGCTGCTGTTTCCGCTGGAATAATTCCCCGATCATATTTATCAGCATCAACGCGATGAGTAGAATCTGTTGCTTTTATTACTGGTTCATTAGCCATAAATTTAGTCCTCTTTAATTATGTTCACAAGAACTTTGAAAACTAGATTAGTGTTTTTTTGAATATAAAGAAACTATCTTAAGAAGTGAATTAAGGAGACATACTAACTGAAATTATCTATCTTAAGATACAAATAGGCAGGGGTTTAAAATTCTCGTTGTGACAAGGCAAGAGGTAAAAGGCTAGAGGGAAGAGATTTTGGGCAATTTACTTTCGTTACATACTACTCTTCGAGAAGCCGATCCGCGTCTACGGTTTTTTTGTACCTTTATAATTACAAAAAAAGGGAACAGGGAACAGGGAACAGGGAACAGGGAACAGATAAGAAACTTTAGTTCTGAGTTTAAAGTTCAGTCAAAAAAAAGATGTTTTTTTCGTGCTACGCATCTCAAAAAACAGTATCATTATTTCAATATCATGTTTTTAAACATGAGTTTTTTCTGTTTCCTGTTCCCTAAAACTAAAAAACTTTGTACCTCACGAGCATAAGAACTGCTATAGGACTACTATTTGATTTTTGATAGCTTGCGTGGCGTAGCCATACAAACTCAGTACACCTTATATTCCCTGTTCCCTGTTCCCTGTTCCCTGTTCCCTATTCCCTACCTCTACGAGTAAATTCAGGAATCAAACCGGATTCCTATATAATGCTTCTGAAAACCCCTGTTTTAGTTTGACTGATAACTTATAATAAAAAATGTCGGGTAGACAATAGCAACCCCACATTAAATGAATAAATTTATCTTAATAGTTGTGAAAATTCTTAACCTAAAAGTTGTTGTTTGAATGAACTAACCTTCTGAGTTAATTCTTGCCGAGTTTCAGCTTTGATGAGATAACGGAAAGTAAACCAGATGGCATAGAATATACCAACTATCTCAAAAATGGGAGCTAGTAACGGCACACCATTAATAGCATCTAGGATGGCGATGACTACCTTAACAGTAACAAACGCAGACAAAATTAAAACAATCGTTAAGATAGCTTGCTGATTTTTGGCAAAAAAACTACCTAGATAATCTGGAAGTTGGTCTAAGATGTCAATAAGTTGTCTGCTAATTCGTTGCCATTGGCTTGTAGGAGTTTTAGCAGGCGGTAGTTTTGGCAAATTACCAGTTTCTGTACCTTCAAGGGATAATACCCCTTGTGGTGAGACGGAATTGGCTGACTCTAATTGCTGTTGTTGAATTTCCATAATGTTTGCCATTTGGCACAACAGTGTTAATAAATGACTGGACGTGATTGACCTTTCCCTCACCTAAAGGTAAGGAATTCTTAAGCAGCACAGAAACGGACTCTTAAAGGTGTAGTCAATCCACCTCTCATAGCTTCACTGAGTTTAATCTCAATGTTGCCTTTACTTTTTTATCGGGTTTTTCACCGTATTCAGTGAGTAAAGCTATACTACCATGAAATCGTTGATGTATTTACGCCTCTGTTGGCTTACTCTGCGGGAAGACTCCGCGTACATCTCAAGCTTAAAAGACATCAAAACCTAAAAATCCAAGAAATTTTTAGGTTTTGATTCCAGGATTTTTAGCCTATTTTCTGATACCTATAACAGTATAGACTCAGATTCCCCAGTCAAAAATATTTCAGTTTTTATCTGGATTAGTGTCTCTGGTTGATCAACATCTATTTATGTCCATCAACTTAGAGATATTAATTGTTAGTAGCGTTATCTTGTCGGTGGTACAACAGAAGCCTTAACAACTACATTTGTAACACCCTTTATTTCTTTGCTCAAAGGTTCAATTTTAGCTAACTGATCCTGATTATTAACAGTTCCTGATACGGTAACTGTGCCATTTTCAGCCGCATTAACTGTTAATTGACCACCAGGAATATTAGCTTCTAATTTAGATCTGACTTCACTGGCTAAATCTCCAGTGGCTCTATCTGTAGGATCACCAGCCACCAAATTCCGTTCTTCACGGGCGCGAATATCAGCATTGAGTTGTTTTCTGCGAAGTTCACTTTGGGCATCTTCTTTAGCAGCTTGTGTTGTGTCGGCTGCTGGAGATGCTGGTACTTCTCCAGGGTCAGGTGCGGTCACAGCCGTTTTAGATGTATTATCACAAGCCACGGTAAAAAGTAAAAGGGAACCAATTAAGAATGAGGTTAGCTTTTTCATTGCTTTATTTCTCGATATAGATGTGGAAATGATTGTTGTGTTCTTGGAAAGAAGTGGCTAGGAGCAAAATTTTGCTATTCTTGCTCCTCAGATTGGGTGAAATTAAATGGGAATTAAACCGTTCTTTCGCGGTGGTCAACAATAACTACTGGAGGTTCTCCGGCAAAATTACTGCGAACGGTTTCCGTATGTCGGACTGGTTCAAAACTAGGTTGATGCTCGCTGACATCATGAGCATCATAAATAGCAAATTCTTCAATTCCCAAACCTTGAAGAATTCTTTCAGCATGGTGAATTTGTGCTTCTGTGCCATCAGCAATCACCAAGTAATGGCCTCTTTGGAAGCGATCGTTATAAACTCGCGCTCGTTCTTCAGGAATTCCTAACCCAATTAATCCCCCTGCAATACCTCCTACTGCTGCACCTACAGCACCACCTGTTAAAGTTGTGGCCAATGCAGTCGCTACAGCACCACCAGCCATTACAGGTCCGACTCCAGGAATTGCTAAAGTTCCCAAACCGACTAATAAACCAGCTAAACCACCAAGAGCGCCACCCGTAGCAGCACCCGTTTTTAGCCCCTCATCTGCTTGATTACCTATTTCTTGATGCCTTTGTCCACCGTTGTCTATATCTTTGGCAATCAGGGAAACTTGGTTCATGGGAAAACCAGCACTTCGTAATTCTCCCAGTGCTGCTTCTGCGTCCCGGCGATGGGAAAATACACCAATCGCTCTTTTAGTGGTTTGCAAAGGTGCATTTACATGACCGTTTGATTCGTACACTTGCCACTGTTTAATCCCATGTCGGTTGAGAATTGCAGCTGCACGATTGATATCAGCATCTGTACCACTAACGATAATGATATAGTTTCCTTGATGGATGCTTTCGTTGTAGAACCGAGTGTGCTGCTCGGAAATATTGAAACGAGTAGACTCGAAGCGATCGCTCACAGGAATCCCACTAAAAGCATTCTTCTGTTGAGGCTCTCTGTGAATTAGAGCAATTTGGGTCAAGGGAAAACCTGCATTTCTTAACTCATTAATAGCCGCTTCCGCATCTTGTAAGCGTGAAAAATAACCAATTGCATTTTTATGAACAGTTACATCTTTATGAACAGGCACATCTCTATGAACAGCTACATCCTGATGAATAACATCTCTGGTTGGCTGTTTACCATCTGGTTGATCATAAACTTCAAACTCTTCAATCCTCCAGCGATGAAGAATTTCTTTGGCTCTAGCAATTTCTGCATCCGTTCCATCGATGATAACTAAATATTCACCTCTCTCGACTCTTCCGTGATAAACTTTGGCTCTTTCTTCAGGAATTCCTAAACCAATTAAACCACCAATTAAACCACCAGCTGCTGCACCAATACCAGCACCAGCAAGAGTTGTAGCTAAAGCAGTTGCAGTGGCTCCAGCCAACATGATTGGACCTATTCCCGGAATGGCTAAAGCCCCCAGTCCAACTAATAAACCAGTTATACCACCCACAACACCACCAGAAACTGCTCCAGTTGTTGCACCTTCCTCAGCCTGATCACCAACTTTTTCATGCACTTTCTGACCAGCAATATCGTCTCTGCCTTCGTTATGTCTGGCGATCACAGAAACTCTTTCCATCGGAAAGCCTGAGTTTCTTAATTCATGCAACGCTTGTTCAGCATCACGGCGATCGGGAAATACGCCTACAGCGCGTTTATGTATACCTGTAATCATACTTAATGTTCCTCCAACAGCAACAGCAACAGAAATATAAAAAAATATTTCCGAATTGTCTTTAAGGCAATAACTCTATTACTACCTTTCTCGATGAAAGTTTCATCAATCTGTTGGAGGAAGTTATATTTATGCCATTGGTTATAGATATAGTTATGAATAGATTAGGTGAATGAGCAAAAAAAAGTATCGCTAAGTAAATTTGCAAAATAAAATCATGACCAGGGAAAAATATGAACTAGCCTAAAATCCTCTCCCTTCATGCTTTACAGCATCATAGATTCTGTATTTTATCAACAGTAAAAATTTAATTTCAGATTTAATATAAGCCGAATTACTTAACAGAAATACAACTACTACGTGATAAAATAAATAGATATAGCCTAAGATACGGTTTCAATTTAAAGCTAGAATTGAGAAATAGATGGATATCAGCAGCACAGTGTTTACTGCTAAAATCGCATCTTTAAGAATTAATAAAAAGAATTAATAAAAAAATTAACAAAAAACTCCGAACAAAAAAATGAAACCCTGAAAAATCAAGTAAAAATACTGTGGTGACTATAATCACTTAGATTATATTATTTAAATCACAGGTACTTGATTAAATAACCATCTATTTTATAATCAAGGAAAGGATTTTTAAATATATAAACTATTGAGTTATCGTTTGGTGATTATGAGGAGTTACCCTTATGCTAGAAAAACTATTATTAGCAACTATCCTAACATTTAGCTTCAGCCTGTTTGCAAATATGGGTTGGTCTAATACCAGAAAAGAGATGGCGCAAACGCCTTTAGCTTCTAACCATAAAGTTTTTACTTTAACTGAACGTTACAAAAATACAGAGATGGATTCAAATCGGTAATACAGACAAATACTGTGGTAGATTGGCTCCAATTACTCATATCATCTATTAAGTATAAATATAGATCAGTTACGATTAAGTCCTGATGAAGATATCTTATGACACTGAGTATGAAAAGCCGAATTATTGCCACAGCAGCATTTTTGCTCACGATTAGCTCGCCAGTAACCGCACAAGCTTCAAATTATGAAGAGATAAAACAGTTATTAGCAACAAACAAATGCCCTAACTGCAATCTCCGTAATGCTGGTTTAGTTATGGCTGATTTATCGGGAGCTAATTTAAGCGGTGCGAATCTCGCAGGTGCTAACCTCAGTCGTGCAAACTTAAGTGGTGCTGATTTGCGGGGTGCAAACTTGAGTGGTACAAGTTTATTTGGGGTGAACTTAAGTGAAGCTAAACTCAGTGGAGCTAACCTCACCGGTGCTGATTTGAGAAATACCTATTTAATGAATGTAGAATTAACGGATGCTAACCTTACTGGAACCAACTTCCAAGGTGCAGTAGGCATACCTTCACAAATAGCCAAACCAGAAGATTTCTATGGTTGGGGTGTAGCAGCAGCAGAAAAAGGCAACCTCAAACCAGCTATTGATTATTTTAGTCAAGCGATCGCCCTCAAACCCGATTATGCAGGTGCGTACTTATCCCGTGGTGTAGCGAGTTACCAAAGTCTAGACAGAAAAAGCGCCTTAGTAGATGCCCAAATAGCAGCAAAACTGTTTGATGAGCAAAAAAATCCTGAAGGGTTACAAACAGCCCAAGCTTTTATTTTGGAACTGAAAACACCTTACGGTGAAAAAGTCAGCACTGGTAAACCCAGTTTTATGGATTTTGTCGGTAGTCTGGGTTCGGTCTTACTACAATTTTTGCCCTTTTAGGTGACAGGTGAAAGAAAAGAGAGCAGGGGAAACAGGAAGAGAATAAGTGACTTCCACATAAAAAACGCTCAACCACCTAACGCAAAAAACTGACTAATAACTAATGACAAAATTTTGAGAAAATGATTATCTACAAAAATCGCCATCACGGCGATAATCTTACAGAAGGAACAAAGATAGATGTCAGAAAATTTGAAGAGTAAAGTAGTAACTCAAGGGGTGCAGCGATCGCCAAATCGGGCTATGCTGCGGGCTGTTGGTTTCCAAGATGAAGATTTTAACAAAGCTATCGTTGGTATTGCTAATGGTTACAGCACCATTACCCCTTGTAATATGGGGATTAACCAACTAGCACAAAGGGCAGAAGTCAGTGTTAAAAACGCTGGTGCAATGCCCCAAATCTTCGGTACTATTACGATTAGTGATGGTATTTCCATGGGAACAGAAGGGATGAAATATTCCCTAGTGTCGCGGGAAGTAATTGCTGATTCCATTGAAACCGCCTGTACTGGACAAAGTATGGATGGTGTTTTGGCTATTGGTGGTTGTGATAAAAATATGCCAGGGGCAATGTTAGCGATGGCCCGCATGAATATCCCCGCTATCTTTGTTTATGGTGGCACAATCAAACCCGGACACTACGATGGTAAAGATTTAACCGTAGTCAGTTCTTTTGAAGCCGTCGGACAATACAGCGCCGGCAAAATTGACGAAAATGAACTTTTAGCCGTTGAACGCAGTGCTTGTCCTGGTGCTGGTTCCTGCGGGGGAATGTTCACCGCCAACACCATGTCTTCAGCCTTTGAAGCAATGGGGATGAGTTTGCCATATTCCTCGACTATGGCCGCAGAAGATGCGGAAAAAGCCGACAGTACAGAAAAATCTGCCTTTGTCTTAGTTGAAGCCATCCGTAAGCAGATATTACCCCGGCAGATTATCACCCGCAAGTCTATCGAAAATGCTATTTCTGTAATTATGGCGGTTGGTGGTTCTACCAATGCAGTTTTACATTTTTTGGCGATCGCCCGTGCTGCTGGTGTAGAACTAACTTTAGATGATTTTGAAGCTATTCGTGGTCGTGTCCCAGTTTTGTGCGATTTAAAGCCCAGTGGTAGATATGTAGCCACAGACTTACACAAAGCTGGTGGTATACCTCAAGTCATGAAAATGTTACTAGTTCATGATTTACTACATGGAGACTGTCTGACTATCTCTGGACAAACAGTAGCCGAAGTCTTAGCAGACATAGCAGCAGAACCACGTACCGACCAAGATGTGATTCGTCCTTGGGAACGTCCCATGTATGCACAAGGACATTTAGCAATTCTCAAAGGCAACTTAGCTACCGAAGGTGCAGTTGCTAAAATTACAGGAGTGAAAAAACCCGTAATTACTGGACCTGCGAGAGTATTTGAATCTGAGGAATCTTGCTTAGATGCGATTTTGGCAGGGAAAATTAAAGCCGGTGATGTGATTATCATCCGTTACGAAGGTCCCAAAGGGGGTCCGGGGATGCGGGAAATGCTCGCTCCCACCTCAGCTATTATTGGTGCTGGTTTAGGAGATGCTGTGGGTTTAATTACCGACGGACGTTTTTCTGGTGGTACTTATGGGATGGTAGTTGGACACGTCGCTCCAGAAGCCGCAGTTGGCGGTAACATAGCTTTAGTAGAAGAAGGTGACAGTATCACCATTGATGCTAATTCCCGATTATTGCAAGTAAATATATCGGATGCAGAATTAGCTAGTCGTCGTGCTAAGTGGCAACCCCCCGCACCACGTTATACTAAAGGCGTTTTAGCGAAATATGCCAAACTAGTAGCTTCCAGTAGTGTTGGTGCAGTCACGGATTTAGATTTGTTCGATAATTAGTGTTGAGTGATTAAATAGTCATTCATTCTGAACAGAGATGAGCTTGAAAACAAACTCATCTCTTAATGTAAATAGGGCTTGCTGCAAATCGGATTGCTATATAGATTCCAAAATAATATATCTAAGGATAGATGGAAGTTCTAACTAAAGGTATATTGCTCCTTGTAATTCAATATAGTTTGATTAATTTTGATACCTAAAAGCGTAAAATTCATATGATTGAGTGGGCATCCAGAGCTTTTCCTGTATCTTGATATAGGTTAAATTGGCATGACTAGAACATATACCGATTATCTAAAGCTTGATTTTATAGTTCGTAATCTTTCCAGTAAACTGAGTATTACTACAGCATTAATTGGCTTTGTAGTTTTACTAGGATGGATATTGAATCTGCCAGTTTTGAAGAGCGTTTTACCCGGATTGGTGACAATGAAGGTAAACACAGCTTTAGGTTTTTTTCTTGCTGGTATGTCTCTTTGGTTGTGGCATCAACATCATCAAAGGAAAAAACATCCTCTTAAATTACTCTCCCAAATATTAGCAGTAATTGTAGCACTGATTGGGTTATTGACATTAATTCAGTATGGCTTCAATATCAACTTAGGAATTGATCAACTGCTGATTAAAGAATCAGAAAATGCTGTAGCTACTTCTAGTCCAGGACGCATGGCACCGAATACAGCATTTTGCTTTTTATGGCTGGGTTTAGCTTTAATTTTGCTGCGCTACAGACTGATGAGCAGAGTTCAAACTTTAACCTTGGTCAGCTTTTTAATTGCTTTATTAGGGTTTATTGGCTATGTATTTAGAATTGATAGTTTCTATCACTTAGCACCTTTTACTGGTATGGCAGTGCATACTAGTGTCACCTTTCTTTTGCTCGGACTAGGAGTTTTACTAGCTTGTCCTGAAAAGGGCTGGATGCAGGAAGTAATGAGTCCTTACCTGGGTGGTGTCACTGCCCGCAATCTCTTACCCTTGGTGATCGGTGTTCCGATTTTAACTTCAGGATTATTTTTATCAGCTTACCGAACTGATGCTATCCCTATAGAGATTGGATTTGTAATTCGAGCTATTGTGAATATTGTTGTCCTCAGTGGAGTGGTTTGGTGGAATGCCAAATATCTGAATACCATAGACCAAAAATACCGCAATGCTCAACAAGCATTACAGGAATTTAATGATAATTTAGAAGCACGAGTACATGAGCGCACAGCCCAATTAGAGTTTGCAAATAATGCTTTAACAGAAAGCCGTCGTCAGTTATCGCATTTGATTAATACCTTGCCAGGAATTGTTTTTTCCCGCAGTGCTGATAATAATTGGTCAATTGATAGTGTCAGTGATGGTTATTTGTCTATCATTGGTGACTACCAATTAGAATTATGCGGCACTTATCAGGATCACACATTCCAAGATTTCATTGTGCCAGAGGATGTACCCAAAATTGTTGCCGCAATCCAAACAGCCATAGATAATAAAATTGCCTACCAAGTAGAGTATCGCCTTATTACTCAACGGGGTGAGGAAAAATGGCTATGGGAAAAGGGGATAGAAACATCAATTGATGGACAATCACCAACCATTCAAGGATTTATTACTGAGATTACATCTCTAAAACAAGCACAAAAAGCACTGGAAGAGAGTGAGTCCAAGTTTCGGGAAATAGCCGAAAATATTCACGAAGTCTTTCATATCAACTCTGCTGATTTGAGTGATTTATTATATGTGAGTCCTGGATACCAAGAAATATGGGGAAAAAGTTGTGAAAGTGCATATCAAAAGCCTGATTCTTGGAGTGAGTCCATCCACCCAGAAGATCGCGATCGCATCTTAGGGGCTTGTGAACGTCTGATTCAAGGAAAACCTCTGGAAGAAGAATATCGCATCATTCGCCCCAAGGGCGATATTCGCTGGATTTCTGCCCGTGTTTTCCCTGTTTATAGTCAATTTGGCCAAATACTACGTCATGTAGGAATTGCTGCGGATATCACGGCAAGGAAACTCACAGAAATCGCGCTCAGGTGTAGCGAAGAACGCTATCGTTCTTTGGTAGAAGCAACTGCCCAAATTACTTGGACAACAGACCCGACTGGACAATTTATCACTCTCCAAGAAAGTTGGGAAGCTTTCACTGGCAATACTTTTGCAGAATATCAAGGCTGGAATTGGAAAAATAGTATCCATCCCAATGATCAAGAAAATGTGGGACAAAATTGGTTACATAGCCTAGAAAACCGCTGCTTGTACGAAAATGAATGTCGTGTCCGTAACTACAATGGAGAATATAAGTATTTGTGGGTACGGGCTGTGCCGGTGCTGGAAACTGACGGTTCTATTCGTGAGTGGGTGGGAGCTTGTACCGATATCACAAGTCGCAAACAAGCAGAACTGGAAATTCAGCAACTGAATGAGGAACTAGAAGAAAGAGTACAGCAACGTACAGCCCAGCTTACAGCCGCGAATAAAGAATTAGAAGCATTTTCTTACTCAGTTTCCCATGACTTACGCGCCCCTTTGCGTGGTTTAGATGGCTTTAGTAAAACATTGCTAGAGCGTTACAAGGATCAATTAGACGATAAAGGTAAGCACTATCTCACTCGCATTCGTGCTGGGACTCAGCGCATGGGGGAACTAATTGATGATTTGCTGCAACTCTCACGAGTTACCCGCTCCCAGATGCAACTTACTGATGTTAACCTCAGTGCGATCGCTCAAGAAATAGCTCACGAACTGGGAGAAAGAGAACCACAACGGCAGGTAGAGTGGCTGATTGCTCCTGATCTCATTGTTCAAGGTGATTGCCAACTTTTACGTATTGTTATGGAAAACCTGTTAAATAATGCTTGGAAGTTTACATCCAAGAAAATACAGGCCAAAATTGAGTTAACTTCTCTGGTGTCTGATCTCGGCAAAGGTGATTACCTAACCTATGTTGTCCAGGATAATGGAGTTGGCTTTGATCAAACTTATGTAAATAAGCTATTTCAAGCCTTTCAACGCCTTCATTCTGTCGAAGAGTTTCCAGGAACAGGAATTGGTTTAGCGACTGTGCAACGAATTGTTCGTCGTCATGGTGGTGATGTGCAGGCAAATGGAGTTGTTGGAGAAGGAGCAGCTTTTTATTTCACCCTACAAGGTTAGATTTTGTGTTAAAAGGTTGACAATGGTTTGTATAAACTATTTATATTTAAACCAGTATGGCTCAGACATGGACCCTGTTAATTGTTGAGGATAACCCTGATGACATAGAATTAACATTACTTGCTTTTGAGCAAACGGGGCTGCGAGAAAATGTTGTCATTGCCAGAGATGGGGTTGAAGCAATTAATTATTTATTTGCAGATAACCCAGTATTAAATTCCCTTCCTGCTCTCATTTTATTGGACTTGCAGCTACCCCGAATTAACGGTTTAGAAGTGCTGCGGCTAATTCGTTCTCATGCTCGGACTCAATTGTTACCTATTGTTATTTTGACCACCTCTCATGAAGAGAGTGATCGGCTCCAAGGCTATAGTTTGGGTTGCAACAGCTATATTCGCAAACCCGTGGATTTTGACCAGTTTGTGAATGTCATACAACAGCTAGGAATGTACTGGTTGGTTCTCAACAGTCCTCCTCCCCTAACCCAGTAACTTATGTTTATGAATTATCAACTCAGAATTCTCATTGTTGAAGACAACTTAGATGATGCTGAATTAATGGTATTAGAACTGGAGGCTGCAAATTACGAGGTAGTTTACAAACAAGTTGATACTGCTGAGGCAATGGCAGCTGCTCTTGACTCTCAAGAATGGGATGTGATTTTAACAGACTATTCCATGCCTCACTTTAGTGCGGTCGCTGCACTTGATTTAGTCAAGCAACAGAAATTAGATACTCCTTTTATTGTTGTATCCGGTTCCATTGGGGAAGAAACAGCAGTTCAATTAATGAGAGATGGCGCTCATGATTATTTGATTAAACACAATTTAACAAGACTTGCTCCAGCCATAGAAAGAGAGTTACGAGAAGCAGAAGTGCGATGTGAACGCAAACAGGCATTGGAAAAGATACATTTTTTAGCATTTTATGATGAATTAACCAGCTTACCTAATCGCAATGCTTTTTTAAATGTTCTGCAACAATATATTGATGATGGTGATAAATTTGCAGTTGTGTTTGTAGATATTGACCAATATCGCCAAATTAAATATGGCTTTGGCCATATCAAAAGTGAACAACTGCTGATTGAGGTGGGAAAACGTGTGCAAAGCAGCTTACGTCCTGGTGACTTTTTAGCCAGAATAGGCAAGGATGAATTTGTATTGATACTCGCAAATCTCAGTTATGTAGGCAAGGCAGAAACTATAGCCACGGAACTACATCGGCTGATAGATCCACCTTTTGAGCTAGAAGGCTTTGTAATTTATGCATCGATTACAATTGGTGTAGTAGACTCCTGTCTTGGCTTTGATGAACCAGAAGAGTTTTTGCGGGCAGCAGAAATTGCTAACTACAGTGCTAAGGAACAGGGATTACAATATCCCACCGTTTTCTATAATCGCAGGATGCAGACTAAAGCCTTAGCGCGATTGCGAATGGAAACTGAACTCAGACAAGCAATCAGTGAACAGCATCTGCAACTGTTCTATCAGCCAATAATGGACTTAAATACTTATCGAGTAGTGGGATTTGAAGCTTTAATGCGTTGGCCACATCCCCAGCAGGGATGGATCTCACCTGCTAAATTCATTCCCTTAGCAGAACAGACTGGGCTAATTATTCCCCTTGGTGAGTCGATTTTAGAAGCAGCTTGCCGTCAAATGACTATCTGGCAAGAGCAGTTTTTGGATCATTTACCCCTGAGTTTGTCGGTAAATTTGTCAGGTGTGCAGTTGAATGAACCAGGGTTAGTTTCTAAAATTATTGCTCAATATGAGTGTCTCGGTTTACATCAAGTCACACTCAAGCTAGAACTTACCGAGAGTACGCTGATGAACAATACACAAACAGTTATCGCTAGTTTAGAGGAGTTTCGCACAGCAGGTATCCAGATTAGCATTGATGATTTTGGTACGGGTTATTCTTCTCTGTCTTATTTACGCGATTTACCTGTTGATACTCTAAAAATAGATCGCTCTTTTATCTCTGAGATAGATGGAGATGAGCAAAGCTTGGGAATAGTCCAAGCAATTATCACTTTAGCCCACACTCTGGGCTTAGATGTGGTTGCCGAAGGTGTGGAAACATTGGCACAGATGACTCATTTGCGATCGCTTGGTTGCAAATATGGACAAGGCTATTTATTTTCTCAAGCAATGCCACCTTCTGTGATTGAGGATTGGCTGCAAAAAGCAAAAACCGGAATGAGTTGTGAACACAACCTAGTTCCTCAATTAACAACAAAATCTGTTTATCTGCCGTGAAATGTTAGTTAATTTATACCAAATTGATATGAAGTTGCATATAGCGATCCTATTTGAGTTGAGAACTTATCGGTGAGGGAAGGGAACAGGGAACAGGGAACAGGGAACAGAAAGTGTTCATGAATCATTTAGGATTGCTATAGAATAAGATATCAAGAATAATTGACCGCAGATAAACACAGATAAAGACGGATAATTCAATTAATTGATGTCATCATTCTTTGCAGCCTCACATAAAATTGGTATTACAAAATTATTGATTTATCAGAGAATTTGGGAATGTGCATCTTTGTATTTTCACAAATCAACTAAGTTTGCTATATGGAAATTTTCGTCAATATAAACCTGGCTCAAGTAGTTTGGCCAAGCTGGCAAACAGTGCAAGATCATGTGAATTTATGGACGAAATCAGGGCAACAATTTGAGCAGTCTTTAAAAGAGACAGCAGCACAAACCACGGATAGGGCAATTAATACTGTAACAACTACTTTAGAGCAAGCTCAAAGTTCTGTAGAAAATAGCTGGCGAACAGTCACAGAAATTAAAAATACCACATCAGCAGCAATTGAAAATACTATTACTACTTATATAAAAGATTTGGTGACGCAACACCCAACATTTTTAAAGTTTTCGCAAATACTCGGTTGGGCAATTAATCACCCAATTATCAGTTTAGTAATTTTGCTGTTTTTAATTGCTTTAGCTGGGAGCATAATTAAAGGAATTATACGTTTGATTGAAACTGCCAGTTGGTCAATATTAAAAGTTCCATTCAAGTTATTACAAGTTTTAATTATAGCTAGTTTTATATCATTGACTAAATTTGTTAAAGGAAACCCAAAAAGTACACTTATTCAAAAAAATGATCCTATTTCCACAGTAATGTCTGTAGATACAATAATCGGTGAAGATAGAAAAACAAGATTATTAGAAATTTATCATCGTTTAGAATTAATTCACCAGGAACAACAGCAGCTTTTACAAGAAGCAGCTAAATTAATAGGTTCAGACAGCGAACAGGAAAGGGAGGTTAATAACCCAATTACGAATTACGAATTACCAATTGATTAATAATATCATCTTCCTGACCAGATATAAATTTAGCAAAGCGTTGTGCTAATGGTGGGACGAAAATAAAAGGACTACTAAAACCAGAAAAGATATGAATGTGTTCAAATTCAGGAATTTTGCCAATTAAAGGTAATTTATCTTTGGTAAATGCTACTAAACAATGATGCCAAATTCCCGGTAAATGTGCCAAATCTGGTAATATGTGCATGATACTTGTTCGCAACCATTTTTCACTTTCCTCTGAGTTAATTTGGGCATGAGGATCTGTAATAATACGAGTAATTTGACCTAACCGCAAACTACCATCAAGAAACTGTACTGCACCTACATCTAAAATTGGTGGTACTGGTTCACACGATTGATTCCATAATTTATCAACTTGAGTGGATTTAAATTCTAATTGAAAGCGTTGTAAATTAGCTGGTGTTACTAAGGTGCGTAACCGCAAATCCACAGGTGGAGTTTCAATTATTTCTGCATGAGAAAAATAGACTTTGATGGGAATACCTGCTGATTTTAATAACTTTCGGCTCATTCCACCAGCACAAATGGCTATATTGGCACTGTAGAAGGTTGCGGTAGTTGTTTTTACACCTCTAAAACTTTTCTCAGCAGTAAAAATTTGTGTAGGTTCTAATACTTGGCTAAACTGTATTTCTCCTCCCAGACGCAAAAAGCCTTGAATGTATGCTTGTGTTATTTTTTCTGGGTGGATATGACCATGTTTGATAGTTAAAGCACCAGATATGGCGTTTTTATTCAGCAGTGGTTCTAACTCACAAGCTTCGTGAATACTCAGTAGCTGGGGTGGTGTGCTAAGATGAGAATAGGATGCAGCTGCTACCTCTGGGTCACTATCAGCAGCGATAGTCAGTAACAAATCTAATTCACGGAATTGGATATCAGCATCTAATTCTTGAGCTAGGATTTGATAACGAGCGATCGCTTCTTGACACAGTTTTTGTGTAATTGGTGTTGTACCCGACCAATAAGAAATCCCACCATAACTATAGCGAGTAGCATTTTGTGGTGTTTGATCTTGTTCCAGCAGCAGTACCGAAAAGCCTGTTTTTGCTAGTTCATAAGCGAGTGTAGCACCTGTAATTCCTGCACCAACTACAATCCAGTCATAAAGTTTCATAGATAATTACTTACAATTTGACTATGAATATCCGTCCTGAAAATATACTAGATTACCCAACTATAGCAGAAGTAAATACACTAGCTTTTGGCGGAGAAAAAGAAGCTAAACTTGTAGAAATTATTCGCTCATCTAACGGTTATATCCCCGAACTTTCTCTAGTTGCAGAAATTGAAAATACGGTAGTTGGTTATATCATGTTTAGCTACATTGACTTAGTAGCTGAAGAACAACTACCAGTATTGAGTTTAGCACCGATGGCGGTTCATCCAGAATGGCAAAAACAGGGTATTGGTAGCGCACTGCTAAAATTAGGGTTAGAAATAGCAGATAATAGGGGAGAAGCACTAGTTATTGTCTTGGGTTATCCCCAACTTTATACTCCCTTTGGTTTTCAAGGATCAATAAATTATCAAATTGAGAGTCCTTTTGCTGTTCCGGAAGATGTTTTTATGGTGAAAACTCTTTCAGGATATCACGAAAAGTATAAGGGGAAAGTCATTTATCCTCCTGCTTTTAAAACTGACAATTTTTAATGGGTATTAGTTATTTTTAGGTCACGGAAATCACTTGTTTCTTTGGGATGAAAATTATTTATAGACTGCAACATTTTTTCGCGTTTTTTCCGGGCAATCTCTTGTAAATCAACAGTTTTATCAGTCTCATCTACAATCTCACCAGTGATCACCTCAAGCACGTCTTCTAAAGTAATAACGCCAGCAACGCATCCATATTCATCTACTACTACCGCAAGATGTTCGTGGGATTCTATGAAGTTTTTGAGAAGTTTGTCAGCCCTAATTATTTCAGGAACAAAGCGAACTTTTCGAGTCAAATCCGCAATTTTTTGTTCACTACTTCCCTCAACCATTGCTGTTAGTAATCTTTGTTTTAGAGCAAATCCCATGACTTGATCAATAGATTCATCAATGACAATAATTCGAGTATGTTGGGAAGCAATAATATCAGCTTTAGCCTCGGCTAAAGTCAAATTACCACGTATATATGTCAGCATGATTTGGGGTGTCATTAAATCAGATGCTGTCACATCATTTAATCTAAATACCCTCTGAATCATTTCTGCTTCATCACTTTGAATAATTCCTTCTTGCTGACCAATATTTGCCAATAGCTTTATTTCTGCTTCGTTTGTTGTTGGTTTTTTTCTTCCTTTGGAAAAAGGTGCAGTGACATTTTCCAGAATCCAAACTAAGGGTGTAAAAGCCAGAGAAAGTGCAGTGATAGGTATGGCTGTGAGTATAGCAATTTGTTCAGAATATCTCTCACCAATTGTCTTGGGTATAATTTCTCCAAAGATGATAATCAGGAATGTTAATATTCCTGAAAATATACCAAGCCACCTATCTCCTAATACTTGAATTGCAATACTACCTGTGATAATACTGCCAATAATGTTGAAAATATTATTGAGGATTACTATTGTGGCAATAGGTCGATTCATGTTTTCACGAATCGCTAGAAGTGCAACTGCGGCAGGGTTTTTTAATTCCGCTAATTGTCTAACTCTCAACGTTGAAACAGAGAACAGCGCCGTTTCTGTACAAGAACACAACGCTGAACCTAAAATAATAATAAAGACGGTAATTATAAGCTGTAACATATAAGTTCCCACGTATGGGAATAGACAGTTAGGGTTAGCTGAGAATTGGATGAGGTAATCTTATACTTTAACAATTGTAGCGCGATTTTGGACTTTCTAAATAGTAAAATCTTATCCTGTGCGTAAGCAAAAGCAGGGGTACTTATCACTTCATTACTAAGCTATGATCTCAGGTATATCATTGCCCCCTCCTCGCTTGTGGGAAGGGGATTGGATGTGGAGTTCTTGTACTTCACTCAACCAAGAAACGCTATAGATTTCAGCCTTTTTGCTATTGGTACAGCCTGCTGTTAGGCTTTATTCTTGTATCGGAGGTTAGAAACGTAAAGCATGGGCAACTATACCCTGTGCCTCCAACACTGCTGCGACTTGTAAAATTAAAGCTTCATTATAAGGTGCAGCTATTAATTGCACTCCTAAAGGTAGAGAATTTTCTTGATGAATGGGTACTGATAAAACGGGTAAACCAATAAAAGATAATGGTTGCGTAAATAATCCCAAATGAGGGCGCACTAGAATTTCTTCATCGTCTAAAATCATCGTTTTTTGACCAATTAAAGGGGCTGTAATGGGTGTAGTTGGGGCAATAATTATATCTACATTATTTGCAAATACCTCTCTAACTTTATCTCTATACCATCTTCTAAAGCGTTGTGCTTGGATATACCAACTACTAGGAATTAATGCCCCAGCCAAAAAGCGATCGCGTGTTGCGGGATCAAAATCTTGAGGACGGGATTTTAACTTTTCTAAATGCAAATTTGCACCCTCACAAGCTGTAATCACAAACGCCGCAGCACGGGCAATTTTAGCTTCTGGTATGGTTACATATTCCGTTACATTTAAAGCATTAGCAACTTTCACCACTGCTGCTAAAGCTTCGGAGTCTGCTTTTTGGGTAAAATAATCATCAGCAATGGCAAATTTAATCTTAGAAATATCATTATTTATTTGTGGTAAACAAAACTCAGGAGGACGTTTTGTACAAACCGGATCTTTCTCATCTTCACCTTGCAGAACATCAAATATTGTCGCAATATCTCTAACTGAAGTTGTAAAATGTCCGATATGATCTAAACTGCTAGAAAATAATTTTACACCTGCACGGGATAACCTGCCATAAGTAGGTTTAAAACCAAACACACCACACAAAGCCGCAGGAACACGAATAGAACCGTTAGTATCTGATCCCAAAGTGAAAGGAACTAAACCCGCAGCAACCGCAGCAGCAGAACCACCGGAAGAACCCCCCGCTACTCGTTGCAAGTCATGGGGGTTATGAGTTACACCATAATGGGCATTTTCTGTCACAAACCCATAAGCATACTCATCCATATTTAATGCACCCACCAACACTGCACCAGCTTTTTTTAACCTAGTAATTATAGTTGCATCTTGAATAGCTGGAAGATTTTCAGCGTTAATTTTTGCACCAGCTAAAGTGGTTAAACCAGCAATATCAAACAGGTTTTTAACTGCAAAAGGTACACCTGCTAAAACACCAGGATGTTTACCCTCAGCAATTTCTCTATCAATATTTACTGCATCTTGTAAAGCTGTTTCTACAGTAATAGTGGTAAAACAATTTAATTCATGATTTCTGTCAGTAATTTTAGTTAATGCTGTTTGAATAATTTCAACTGCGCTAACTTTACGTGATAAGATATTTTCGGCTATGGATACAGCATCATTCATAGTTCATTCATGGTTCAAAAGTGGGTGCAATTTCAATTTCTTCTGCTAAAGGAAAGTTATTCACTAATTCTGCTATTGATTTGATTCTATCAAAATTCGCCACCACTTCATCCTGATACTCATCTTTTATCTGTAAATTAAGCAACATCGACATTTGCTCAACATACCCACGCACATCAAATTTCTGATTTACCATCTTCTTTTTTTCTTCTAAATTGTAATATCATGTCCGGCAAATCACCCTGAATATATCATTGCGAGTGGAACGTTCACGTTTGCAGAGCGTGCGACGCAATCTCAAGGTTTTTGGGATTGCTTCCCTACGGTCGCAATCACGGTTATTTGAACAGACATGATATTATTTATTTTTCCATTTATAACTTCTAACTCTACACCCAAAAACCATCCTCTTTTGGCGTTCGCTGATATGGAGGATAGTTTTTACAGTGTATTAGTGAAATTAATATAATTCAGAGAACTTCATATTATTAGAACCGTTGCCTAGACTATCTAAAGGTAATAATTTATCTGAGTCATCAGGGTAAAATTCTATGTAAATTTCATCTGCGTGTTTACCCTGAGGCGATATAGATATCTGAACTTTAAGTTTTCCTGTCTGCCAGTTTTTACTACCTATAGTTAGTAACTGACAATCTTGGAAAAACTGAAATTGAATGCTATTTATTTCTAAATTTTCTTCTGCTATTGTCATGTCCTTAAATAACTTAATGATTGTTACCTGTGCCTGTTGTTGAGTATTGCTGGTTTGCCGCATTAATTTTTCTCTAATTTCTTGGACCACCAACTCCCTAAATCTACTTATTTTAAATATATCTTTTCCAAAACCTACGATGTAATCATCACAATTTAAAGGAATATACTTTCTACTCATATTCATTTCCATTTCTATTTTGTTCATGTTCCTTGAGTCCTATTTATGAGAGCTTGCCAGCAATAAAGCTACTTTTAAATCAATATATTTTTTGTTGCCTTGTACTACTTAGCACAGTTATAACATTTCTTTTTGAGTCTGCAACCAACTTTTAGACTTATTATGTCCGACTTTATTTATATCCTTTGCATTTCCTTTATATTGCTTGAGATCACAGCAATTTCCAGATAACTTAACCACATTCTTTTTATCTCATTTATAGATGCGTATTGGCTTCTTATTGATGTAGTTTGCCGTAATCATAGATAAAAATATGCACAAAGAAATCAAGAAACAAAATTTTGGTCTAAAGCAGTGTAGCACCATGTATACTTTTATGTAAACATCAATATTACAAAACAACTTTTCACATTGCAGCCATATCAGCAGATAAACAAGCATTAGGCGCACATAAACCAGACAGATATAATGTTTTCACCTTCAGCGTTTTTAAATCGACACGGCGAATTGCGTGATTATTGGTATCACTGATGTACATGAAAGCACCTATAGCACTCAATCCTGAAGGTTCTGAAAATTTCGTATTTTTACCTTGGCCATCTTGAAAACC
This sequence comes from Anabaena sphaerica FACHB-251, assembly GCF_014696825.1. Taxonomy (NCBI): domain Bacteria; kingdom Bacillati; phylum Cyanobacteriota; class Cyanophyceae; order Nostocales; family Nostocaceae; genus Anabaena; species Anabaena sphaerica. The sequence continues at coordinate 140,032 of NZ_JACJQU010000009.1, forward strand.
TGGTAAACCATCTCCCAAAACTGTTTGACAATATCCAGTCGCAGGATCTACTAACTTAATTTTGTGGTTGTAAGTATCTGCTACCCACAGGTAATTTTGGAAATATTCCACATCTAAACAGTGCTGTAACCTGACATCTAGCTTTTGTCCATCTATATCACCAAAGCCAAATAACATACCACCACCGCAAACAGTCCGCACTTTGCTCTGTTCATCAAGTTCCACACCTCGAATTGAGCTAACTTCACTGTCAGCAATAAATAATTCCGCACCATTGGTAGTAATACCGCTTGGTTGAGCAAAGGCGCTTTCAGTTAACGTGGTATCAAAACAACCTTCTGCACCAGTACCAGCAAAGGTTTGAATGGTGCCTCTTTCTAAGTTCATTTCCCAAATTTGATGTGATCCTGCCATGGCAATAAACAATTTATTGGCTACTTTTTCCAGATCCCAGGGGGAATTTAGGGCTGTTTCGAGTGCAAAACCACCATGAGGAAAAATAATATGGCTGTGCTGACTAGTTCCAGCAATAGTTTCGACTATCTGTCGCTGTATGTCAATTTGCCGTAAGGTATGGTTTCCTGTGTCAGCAACATAGAGAATTTTGCTCTCAGCATCATAAGCCATTCCTTGAGGTGTAGAAAACTGTGATTCCTCAAAAGAACCATCAGTTACTCCAGGTTTTCCTGTACCAATTACATGAATAACTTCACCTTCTAAGGTACTCATGACTATGCGATGATGTCCAGAGTCAGCAATAAATAATCCTACTGCTGTAGCCAAGACTTTACCCGGAAAGGACAAAGGTGTAATTAAGGGTTGATGCTGCTTTTCTAAGGTGAATTGCAATGGTTGAAAATTGATGTTATCCTGATTTTTATTCAAAATCTGAATAATCATGTTTTCAATTACTTGAATATGTCCTTCTCCGGCAAATTGACCAATGACATATCCCTGTGGATCAATAATGATTAAAGTAGGCCAAGCTTTGACAGTATAATTTTCCCAAACGCGAAAATCACTATCCACTAAAACTGGGTGTTCAATATCATAACGCAGAATGGCTTGACGGATATTTTCAATTTCTTTCTCGTTGTCAAATTTCCCAGAATGAACACCAATAACTGTCAAACTATCTTTATATTTATGTTCTAAATATTTCAAGTCTGGTAATATATGCAGACAGTTAATACAGCAATATGTCCAAAAGTCTAAGATGATGATTCTACCTTTGAGTGCTTTTAGGGATAGCGGTTTATCTGTATTTAACCAAGGGAAATTTTGTGGTAATTCTGGTGATCTAACACGGGGAATCATAGTAATTTTAGATTATTGTAGATTTGAGATTGAGATTAAAGTTTTGATAAAACTCAAAGACATCAATATAAATAATTTATCTCTCTGGGTACAGCAAGCGCAAACCCAAGCAAAACAAGCATCTGTTATTCAACGTATCCCGCTTTTAGCTATAGCTGATCCTAGCTGGTTTGCTGTTCATATCTACTGTCAGTCAGGAGAAAGTTACAGTTATGGTAATACCGCTTGTATATTTCCTTTGATGAGTGTTATCAAACCATTTTCTTTTCTGTATCTGCTGGAATATTTGGGAACAGAAAAGGTGTTAGATTGGGTTGGTCTTGAAGCATCAGCAATGCCTTTTAATTCATTAGATCAGTTAATGGCTGATAATGGACACCCCCGCAACCCGATGATTAATAGTGGTGCTATTACTTTAGCTGATAAGTTACCAGGTAAGGATGGAAATCATCGCACTCAGTTATTTTGTGAATGGTTGAATAAATTAGCTGGTAGTCACCTATCTCTAGATTTAGATATGTTGGCTTCGGTGCGTGCTACTCGTTCTCAGGTAAATTTAGCGATCGCTCACTATCTTCACCAAACCGGACACATAGAAAATATTGAATTTACTCTTGATACTTATGAACAAATATGCTGTATTTCTGGCACAGTTGAAGATTTAGGAAAGTTGGGAAAATTATTAGCCTGTGAAAGCAGTTTTGTAAATTCCCAACATCGCCAAATTGTTAATGCTGTGATGTTAACTTGTGGACTATACGAAGCTTCTTCTCAGTATGCAGTCAAAATTGGTTTACCCATGAAATCGGGTATAAGTGGGGCATTGTTAGCAATTGTACCAAATAAGGGAGCGATGCCTGCGGCGTACCCCTTCGGAGAAGCAAGCTACGCGAAGCGTCTCGAAGAGAGCGGAGCTATCGCCTGCTACAGTCCTGCTTTAGATAGTATAGGTAATCCTGTAGCGGGGCTGGCATTTATCGAAGCTTTATCCCAAAATTTGCAACTGAGTATTTTTAGCTAAGAGGATTTGTCCGGTTTAGTTACGTTTCTATTTTCAAAATACTCACTCAATCGGCTTAATCCTGTCTTTTCTGGTTTAGGCTCATCTTTTTGTGGTGACTTAACTGAAGTTGGTTGCTTTTCTAGCTTGGGTTCTTTCTGTGGTCGAGGTGTGGGAGAAACTTCAATTTCTGGAGTTGGTGACGTTTCTACTTGAGGTTCTACCTGTGGTTGAGGTGTGGGAGAAACTTCAATTTCTGGAGTTGGTTGCTTTTCTAGCTTGGGTTCTTTCTGTGGTCGAGGTGTGGGAGAAACTTCAATTTCTGGAGTTGGTGACGTTTCTACTTGAGGTTCTACCTGTGGTTGAGGTGTGGGAGAAACTTCAATTTCTGGAGTTGGTTGTTTTTCTAGTTTGGGTTCTTTCTGGGGTTGAGGTGTGGGAGAAACTTTAATTTTAGGAGTTGGTGACGTTTCTACTTGAGGTTCTTTCTGGGGTTGAGGTGTGGGAGAAACTTCAATTTCTGGAGTTGGTGACGTTTCTACTTGAGGTTCTACCTGTGGTTGAGGTGTGGGAGAAACTTTAATTTTAGGAGTTGGTGACGTTTCTACTTGAGGTTCTACCTGTGGTTGAGGTGTGGGAGAAACTTTAATTTTAGGAGTTGGTGACGTTTCTACTTTAGGTTCTTCCTGTGGTTGAGGTGTGGGAGAAACTTTAATTTCTGGAGTTGGTGACGTTTCTACTTTAGGTTCTTCCTGTGGTTGAGGTGCTGGTGTTGCTTCAACCTTGGGCATTACAGTGGGTGTAGGTTCAGTAACGGGAATCTTAGCTGTGTAATTTGGGTCTACAATACCACGTACCTCATCAGCCACAAGTTCGTTTCTGACAATTCTTGAAAGGGTATCTTTACCATTAGGTTGGTAATTAATCAATCTGGCTGTACTATTAAAGACATTCTTTACAGGGTTGCCCTGATTATCAAGAAATTCCAGTTTTACCCAGTTTTTACCAGGTTTAAAGCCTTTGAGGTAAACTGATTGCCAGCGATCGAGAATGAAGCTTTCGCCATTAATGGTACAGCGAATACGCCAATCACTCATTGTGTCTTCAGGATTATCTTCAGCAGCAATATGTAAAGGGGCGTTAGTTAGGTAAAAATCCAACATAATTGGTTCTGCACCATAACTACCATTAGGACGACTGTAGGTGAGAAGGGGTAGATTCGAGTCAGGATTGTTATCGTCGGTTTTAGTAAAAATATGAAATCTTGTTTGGGCATAAGCGCCCTCATTTTTAAAGCTTTCATGCCAAGGACGAGACGCAAATACACGAAGGGTATGCGTACCTGCGGACAAGTTTGGTAAAACTAGAGGCTGATTCAGGTTGTAAACGGCTATATAAGGTTTGTTATCAAGTATTACGTGCAGATGTGGTCCTAATTGCCATTGACTATCTTTAAATATGGGTAAGTCCTTAACCTGGAAGCGTACTGTAACAGTGTCATCTTCAATCACCTCATCTGCTGTAGGGGTGAGAATTGCTACCTGTGGCTGATAACTTTCCAAACTGACCCGCAGTTCTTGGATCGCCTCTGGAGGAGCGGTTTCGGAAAATTGCCGAGAAACTTGGGAGACTTGTAATGGTGTTTTTTGAGTTTTAATGACTACTTCCTGACTTCCAGCTTTTTCTACGCAACCGCTTAAACTCAAGACTAGCAGCAATGCCATTACCCACCTGAAGATCGGGAAACTCTGAGAGAAGAGTGTTGCTAAAGTTGTGTTTTGCCTATATTTCATACTTTCCACCCTATGATCGTCTTCAATCGCATTTTCTTTTGTTTTCCTCACCACACGCCATACCATAGAGCCTAAAAAGATAACTTTGTCATCTGCGTCATTATAAATTGTGGAAAAAATGTAATATTTTTGACATATATTTTCTATTTAACTTGAGAAACAACGAAAATATACAGTCAAAAGAGTAGGATATACAACTTTATTGGGGATTAACTATAAGTTTTAAGAATTGTTATAGTTTGTAAATTAAATAAAAAAGCTATTGACTTTTTCGCAATAACTTTGAATATAAAAGGCAGATATGACAATAAATTTGGCAAATTTAAATTATTGTTAAAATGTCTCCAACAAAGTACAAGTACAGACTCTATAATTCAACTGAAACAACAAATCCACACGACTCCAGACAATACCTGGAAACGACGAGTAAAATTCACTCTGTGGTACTTATGATTCCTCATTCCTTACTAACCGAGGAGGTCGAATGACGATTAGTCCTCCGGAGCGAGAGGAGAAAAAAGCAAGAGTCATCGTTGACAAAGACCCTGTACCCACCTCATTTGAAAGATGGGCGCAGCCTGGACACTTCGATAGATCCTTAGCTAAAGGTCCAAAAACCACCACCTGGATTTGGAACCTGCACGCCCTCGCCCACGATTTCGATACACATACAAGCGACCTAGAAGACATTTCCCGCAAAATCTTCTCCGCGCACTTCGGCCACCTAGCCGTCGTGACAATCTGGTTAAGCGGAATGTTATTCCATGGCGCTAAGTTCTCCAACTACGAAGCTTGGCTGGCTGATCCATTAGGAGTTAAGCCCAGCGCCCAAACTGTTTGGCCTATTGTTGGACAAGACATTTTAAACGGTGATATGGGCGGTGGCTTCCACGGCATTCAAATCACCTCTGGCTTGTTCCAAGTATGGCGTGGCTGGGGTATCACTAGCTCCTTCCAGCTGTATGTAACTGCAATTGGCGGCTTGGTATTAGCAGGCTTGTTCCTGTTTGCTGGTTGGTTCCACTACCACAAACGCGCTCCCAAACTGGAATGGTTCCAGAATGTGGAGTCCATGTTGAATCACCACTTGGCAGTATTGCTAGGTTGCGGTTCTTTGGGATGGACAGGACACTTAATCCATGTGTCCGCACCAGTTAACAAGCTATTGGATGCAGGCGTTGCCATTAAGGACATCCCCTTGCCCCACGAGTTCATTTTGAATAAAGACCTGTTGACAGAGTTGTATCCCAGCTTTGCCAGCGGGTTAACACCTTTCTTCACATTGAACTGGGGAACTTACGCTGATATTCTGACCTTTAAAGGTGGTTTGAACCCCGTAACAGGCGGTTTGTGGATGACTGATATTTCTCATCACCACTTAGCGATCGCTGTACTGTTCATCATCGCCGGTCATATGTACCGCACCAACTGGGGTATCGGTCACAGCATCAAAGATATCCTAGAAAACCACAAAGGACCCTTCACTGGTGAAGGTCACAAAGGTCTTTACGAAAACCTGACCACCTCTTGGCACGCTCAGTTGGCTACTAACCTGGCCTTCTTAGGTTCCTTGACAATCATCATCGCGCATCATATGTACGCGATGCCCCCCTATCCATACTTGGCAACTGACTACGCTACACAGTTGTGTATCTTCACTCACCATATTTGGATCGGTGGCTTCTTGATTGTGGGTGGTGCTGCTCACGCAGCGATCTTCATGGTGCGGGATTACGATCCTGTTGTTAACCAAAACAACGTACTGGATCGTGTGATTCGTCACCGTGATGCTATCATCTCTCACCTCAACTGGGTTTGTATTTTCCTCGGCTTCCACAGCTTTGGTTTGTACATCCACAACGACACCATGCGTGCCTTGGGTCGTCCCCAAGATATGTTCTCTGACTCTGCAATTCAATTGCAACCAGTGTTTGCTCAGTGGGTACAAAACCTGCACACACTGGCTCCAGGAACAACAGCACCTAATGCCCTGGAAACAGTAAGTTATGTGTTCGGCGGTGGAATTTTGGCTGTAGGCGGTAAAGTAGCTGCGGCTGCTATTCCTTTAGGAACAGCTGACTTCTTAATTCACCACATTCACGCCTTCACCATTCACGTAACCGTACTGATCCTGCTAAAAGGTGTATTGTACGCTCGCAGTTCTCGTCTGATTCCAGACAAAGCTAACTTAGGCTTCCGCTTTCCTTGCGACGGTCCAGGTCGTGGCGGTACCTGCCAAGTTTCTGGTTGGGACCATGTGTTCCTGGGACTGTTCTGGATGTATAACTCCTTGTCAATTGTAATTTTCCACTTCAGCTGGAAGATGCAATCTGATGTATGGGGAACTGTAGACGCAGATGGTGTGGTAAGCCACATCACAGGTGACAACTTTGCTCAAAGTGCGATCACCATTAACGGTTGGTTGCGTGACTTCTTGTGGGCGCAAGCTACACAAGTAATCAACTCCTACGGTAGTGAACTGTCCGCTTATGGACTCATGTTCTTAGGCGCTCACTTCGTTTGGGCATTCAGCTTAATGTTCCTGTTCAGTGGTCGTGGCTACTGGCAAGAGCTAATTGAGTCCATCGTCTGGGCGCATAATAAACTGAAAGTAGCTCCAACAATTCAGCCTCGTGCATTGAGCATCACTCAAGGTCGGGCTGTAGGTGTAGCTCACTATCTACTAGGAGGAATTGCCACCACCTGGGCATTCTTCCACGCACACATCCTTTCTGTAGGTTAAGAATTTCAGTGGATATTTTGGGTTTTGGATTAAATATCCAATCCAAAATCTAAAATTTCACTGAATAGCACTGATAGCACTGATAGCAATGGCTAAAGGTCAGAGGAATCATCAACCCTATGGCAACAAAATTTCCAAAATTTAGCCAGGATCTCGCACAGGACCCGACTACTCGTCGGATTTGGTATGCGATCGCAACAGGAAACGATTTTGAAAGCCACGATGGCATGACGGAAGAAAATCTTTACCAAAAGATTTTCGCCACTCACTTCGGTCACTTGGCAATCATCTTCCTGTGGGCATCCAGCCTCCTGTTTCACGTAGCCTGGCAAGGTAACTTTGAACAGTGGATTAAAGATCCCCTTCATGTCCGTCCTATCGCCCATGCGATTTGGGACCCCCATTTCGGCGCTCCAGCAGTTGAAGCTTTCACCCAAGCTGGTGCAAGCAATCCTGTAAACATTGCTTACTCCGGTGTTTACCACTGGTGGTACACCATCGGGATGCGTACTAACCAAGAACTGTACACCGGTTCTTTAGGTCTGCTCCTGTTGGCAGCTGTGTTCTTGTTCGCTGGTTGGTTGCATTTGCAACCCAAGTTCCGTCCTAGCCTCTCTTGGTTCAAGAGTGCAGAACCCCGTCTGAACCACCACCTAGCTGGTTTGTTCGGTGTTAGCTCCTTGGCTTGGGCAGGTCACTTGGTTCACGTTGCTATTCCTGAATCTCGTGGTATCCATGTAGGATGGGATAACTTCTTGACTGTAGCTCCCCACCCAGCAGGCTTAACCCCCTTCTTCACAGGTAACTGGGGCGTTTATGCTCAGAACCCTGACACCGCTGGACAGTTATTTGGTACTTCCACAGGTGCTGGTACAGCGATTCTCACCTTCTTGGGCGGTTTCCACCCCCAAACAGAATCCCTGTGGTTGACCGACATGGCTCACCACCACTTGGCGATCGCTGTTATCTTCATCATCGCCGGTCATATGTACCGCACTAACTTCGGAATTGGTCACAGCATCAAAGAAATGCTCAACTCCAAATCCGGTTTAGTTCCCGGTAGCAAGAGCGAAGGACAGTTCAACCTGCCCCACCAAGGTCTGTACGACACCATCAACAACTCCCTACACTTCCAATTGTCTTTGGCATTGGCAGCACTGGGAACCATTACTTCCTTGGTAGCTCAACATATGTACGCTCTGCCTCCTTACGCGTTCATCGCTAAGGACTACACCACACAGGCAGCACTGTACACCCACCACCAGTACATCGCTGGTTTCTTGATGGTTGGTGCTTTCGCCCACGCCGCCATCTTCTGGGTTCGTGATTATGATCCCGAACAAAACAAGGGCAACGTATTAGACCGGATTTTGCAGCACAAAGAAGCGATCATCTCCCACCTCAGCTGGGTATCTCTCTTCTTGGGCTTCCACACCTTGGGCTTGTACGTTCACAACGACGTAGTAGTTGCTTTTGGTACTCCTGAAAAGCAAATCTTGATTGAGCCAGTATTTGCTCAGTTCATTCAAGCTGCTCACGGTAAAGTTCTCTACGGCTTAGACACCTTGTTGTCTAACCCCGATAGCATCGCTTACACAGCCTACCCCAACTACGGTAACGTTTGGTTGTCTGGCTGGTTAGATGCCATCAACTCTGGAACAAACTCCTTGTTCTTAACAATCGGTCCTGGCGATTTCTTGGTTCACCATGCTTTCGCTTTGGCTATCCACACCACCACCTTGGTACTTGTTAAAGGTGCTTTGGATGCTCGTGGTACTAAGCTGATGCCCGATAAAAAGGACTTCGGCTATGCGTTCCCCTGCGACGGTCCCGGCCGTGGCGGTACTTGCGACATCTCCGCTTGGGACGCTTTCTACCTGTCTATGTTCTGGATGTTAAATACCATTGGTTGGGTAACTTTCTACTGGCACTGGAAACATCTAGGTATTTGGCAAGGTAACGTTGCTCAGTTCAACGAAAACTCCACCTATTTGATGGGCTGGTTCCGTGATTACCTCTGGGCTAACTCCGCTCAGTTGATCAACGGTTACAACGCCTTCGGCATGAACAACTTGTCTGTTTGGGCTTGGATGTTCCTATTCGGACACCTAGTTTGGGCAACCGGTTTCATGTTCCTCATCTCTTGGAGAGGTTACTGGCAAGAGTTGATCGAAACCCTGGTTTGGGCGCACGAGCGTACTCCTCTAGCTAACTTGGTTCGCTGGAAAGACAAGCCCGTTGCTCTCTCCATTGTTCAAGCTCGTGTGGTTGGTTTAGCTCACTTCACTGTTGGCTACATCGTCACCTACGCTGCGTTCCTCATTGCTTCTACTGCTGGTAAGTTCGGTTGATCCGGACTGCTGGTTTTAGGTAAGTAACAAAAAATCCCCTGCCGTGAGGTGGGGGATTTTTTTATGGTTGGGCAGGATAAGGACGGCATTGGTTTAAATTTTAATCACTTTGTATTAGAGCGATATTAATGTTAATTCAGTGCTAATAAATTACAGAGTATATGAGAAAGATATCTGAATCAGGATTTACAGGATTTAAGGATTTACAGGATTATTTTTCATGTTTATATCCTGTGTATTTTGACATCATCTTGATCCTTCTTCTTTTGCGTCAATTCCCAACTCCTGACGTAGTTCGTTGATACTTTGCGGTTTTAAAGTTCTCGCTTTTGCTCTTTCCAAAGCAGTTAGAAGACGGGTAATAGTTTCTTGACTCAGTGGCATCGTTTCTGGCTCAATATCTCCAGTTTTATCAGAACTAGCCCACCATAATGGGTAACATCCATAATCAGCCATGAGTTTAATTTTTTCGATTTTCAGAATTATACTCTACCTTCAATAATAGCTAAACCCCATTCTAATTTATTGAAGTATTTGGTATTAATACTAATAAGTTCTTGATCAAGAGGTGATTTAGGAGCATTAGGTTTTCCATAATCTTGATAATTTGTAGTGATAAAGCAAATATTCTGATGGAAATTTTTATTTCTCAATTGCTTACCGATATCTAAAAAAGCCGCAAATATCTGACAGTCTTTAGCTGAATCTTTACCTCTTTGAGCAGGAGCATCACATTTATTAATTCTCTTCATTGCTTCTACATAATGAGAATCATCTATTGCTATTTTCTCACATTTATCTAGGAGACTTTTAGAAAGATTTTTCAGGTGTTCAGGGAGATTTAGAGTTTTTATTACTTGTCCAAAATCATGGTTAAAATCAAAGATAATATTTGCAGAATTAACCATTTTCTCTCTTTTTAGTTCTGCCTTTTTTATTTCTTCTGTAAGTTCGATTTTGACAGTTGCTATATTTTCTTTCCATTCTGTATAGACTATTTCATTTGTCACTAACCACACACTACGATTATTTAGTTTTGATTTATTAATTAATTCTAAGGATGCTGATATTTCGTTAGTAGATATATTATCTCGAAATGGAGAACGGATAATATCTAAAATTGTGCAAGTGTCTAAAAATAAAACTGGTGCAGGTGCAGAGATAATAATTTCACTTAGCTCTGTTGAACTAATAAACATTCATCATTGTCCTTTTGTATAGTTCAGCAAAGCATCAGCAAATTCGTATTCTGTGACTAATTTATCGACTGCTTCTTTTGACCATCCTTTTTCAATTAAGGACATACTCAAGAAATTAGGATCTAATTTTACGCCTTTGGAATTTACAGATAATATGAAATCAAACCATTTTTTTCTATCTACAGGATGTGAGGTAACGGTAAATTTATTTGCATAAACAGCAAATTGATTTAATAATGCTGCTGCATCATTACCGATCAGATTTTCAATAAATTCTTGATCGGTTGTTATTTCTGTGGTTACAGGAGTATTTTTAATGGCAGGTTGGACAATTTTTTCAAAGAAGTCTACTAAAATTTGATTGTATTCATCAACAGATAATTGACCTTTTTCTGCTGGTACAATATTAGATACAAACCAAGTATTATGATCTTTCTGGAAAAGTATTAAACCAGCAGCTTCTAAACCATCTCCTGTGGTATGTTCAAAACAGTAGGTTTTTTCTTCTAAGAGAACTGCATTTTTTTCGCGTTCGTAAGCTCTTGACCAATTGTTTGTACAATTATCGGTTAAATATTTGATTAATTGGTCAATATCATAGCTATTGAGGTATATATATAAGTCTCGAAACTTTTTCATAGTGATTGTAATATCTAACAATTACTAAAAATAGAATAGCATATTTTTTATTCAGTTAGCTGTCTAACCCGTCTGGGAATAAATTTTGAGTAAGTTTGATTTTTATTGGCATCATCTTTACTATACCAAATCAATTGTAAGAATTCAATTGGAGGATGAACGCCATTCTCTTTGATAATTTCTGTTACGGATTATCAGATTCTTGATGGAATCATCTGTAAAATTTAATTCTCTTAACACACAGACTTGAAGTATAACAGTCAGTGTATGAAATAGTTGAATTAGCTCTTTACCTTTTGCAGCTTTTTCTTTTTCCTTTGCATTATGATGTGTCCAAGCATTACGAGTTTTTGAAGCTCTACTAGCGAAAAGCTGTCTATCCTGAATATCACCTATAAAATCACTAGGAAGTAAATCTGAAATATCTTCTATTATTTGGTGTAATCTGGTTTGAAGAGTGACCCGATTTAAACCTTTAACTTGTCCTTTTAAAGCTTCTCTAAAATCATCACTAATTCCATTAGTTTCATCAACACTTCTTTCTGGTGATTTTTCATCAAAGTTTTCTCCAGAAAATTCTTCGATAACTTCTAAAAGCTGCTTAAGAATACCATTCTCGTATATTTTAGATTTCTGATATTTGCTTTTGTCTTTATATCTATCACTAACAGTATGATAATATTCTAATGCTTGTATTATATTGATAAAATCATAATTTATATATAAGTTAGGAGTATAAGTTGTAGTCATAATAAGTTGAAAAACAGAAGTATATTTTTCTTGCTTGTTTATCCAGTTGTTAAAAATTTCTCCTAATCTATCTCCAATATCATTAAAAGTAAATAGCATTTCATGAACAGATAATTTTGCTTCTGAGTTACTTTGATTACCTCCCAAACCAAATAATATAATAACTGTCTGTTCCTGAACTTCTTCATTCATGGTGTATGTTCCATCATTTTGATTTATATATTTTGGAACAGTAATATCTAATTTTCCTTCAACAGAAATTATCGAAGTTGGTTTCGACATTGCAAAACTCAAGAAATCTTTAAAGTTTATACATAAATCAATACATTTGTCAATAGATTTATTATGATGATTGCTAATTGTCAAATATGTTTTTTGTTCAATATTAGCTTTATAGTAAATAGCTCCAAAATACATATCAAAAGGGTTCATATAAATTGGAGGAAAGGTAATAGATATATCTAATTCATTTATTGTATTCAAGTAAATATTTTCAGGAGGCTGATAGCTTATTAAAAGCTGATTATCTTTTTGACGTGGTATGTATGGTGTGTATAATGTTATTCCTGATTTACCAACCCATTCTCTAAAATAAGAATATTCTATAGCAATAGACTTGAACTTGATACTCTCTTCATTTGAAATGTGAATTTTCCTAAAAATATACTCAGCGTAGAAAACTAAAGTAGGTCTACTTTTGGCATCAAAACTTGTAATTTGACCAAAGCATTTATACAGTGTGATTTCTTCATTATTTTCAATTAAACCAAGAATAATTATTTCTTGGGGTTTGATAAATTCAAGCTCTCTCGTTCCTTCTTTTAAAGAATTTTCCTGATCAGATAGAATAAAGTCTGATGCTATATCTTTTTCTATCAAACTTCCATCATAGAAAGATTCCATAAGTTCAAGTCTTGCGCCCCTATCAGATGAAAAGCTTAATGTACCTGGTATTCGTACTTCTGGTTTACTAGGAATCCACCATTGACCCAAACTAATAAAATCTTGCATTGTGATTATTGAATAGAGTAAATTTATTATCAGTAAGTATTATACTATATTTATTTTGAATATCTAATCTAAAGTATAAGAGCAAGTAGTAAAGAGTAAATCTTACCCCTCACCACTCACTCTTTTAACTAACCTCGTAAACCTACGCCCCTACAGACTCCTTAGCGGCATACAATACCTCAGCCGAGATATCCTTAAACCCACGCTCACGGGCAAACTTTTCGGTATTTCGCTTCACTTTACCGCGCACAAAACCAGGAATTTTATTCAATTCTGCTTGTCCATCTTTTGTCCAATTCAAACCAGATTCCGCAGAAATTCCTTTGGTAATTACTTCCTTTGTATCGTGTCCACCAAAGATTTCTAATAAGTGATCTTCCATTCCCAAAGTGAAGGAATTGTAGATTAAATCTGTGATTTGATTTGTGCCTTCATAACCCATAAATGGTTTGTAACCAATGGGGAAATTCTGAACGTGAATTGGTGCTGCAATCACACCGCAAGGAATATCCAAACGTTTCCCAACATGGCGTTCCATCTGTGTACCAAATATAGCAGAAGGTTCAACGCGAGCGATCGCATCCCCAATAGCACCATGATCATCTGTAATTAATACTTCATCGCAATACTCGCTCACCTGTTCTCTAAACCAGTCAGCATCATACTTGCAATAAGTACCAGCCCAAACCACATGAATCCCCATTTCCCGCGATAGAATTTTAGTCAAAGCCGCAGCATGAGTATTATCACCAAATACCACCGCTTTCTTACCAGTTAAATTCTGACAGTCAATAGAACGAGAGAACCAAGCCGCTTGAGATACGTGCAGAGTTTGTTCATTAATGAAGTCTTCATAATCAACTTCCGCACCTTGGGCGTTAATTACCTGCTGAATTTTGCGGATACATCTGGCAGTTTCCACAACGCCCATCGGCGTAATATCTACGTAAGGTGTGCCAAATTCTTCTTCTAAATATTTAGCTGTAGTTAACCCAAGTTCCCGATAAGGAACCAAGTTAAACCAAGCTTGAGGCATACTTTTCAACTCGTGAACCGAAGCACCTTCAGGAATGACAGTATTTACTTCAATTCCCAAATCAGCCATTAATCGTTTTAGTTCAGTGCAGTCGTGGTTGTTGTGGAAACCAAGAGTAGAAATACCAAAGATGTTAACTGAGGGTTTAGCAGTTTTCCCTGTTGGTAATTCCCCTTTTTTGCGGGCTTTCTCAATGTAATATTGGACTATTTGTTGTAGAGTCCGGTCTGCGGCTTGTAGTTCGTTGTAGCGGTAATGGTTCACATCCGCCAGCATTACGTCCCCTTTTGCTTCCAACTGCGCTCTTTCCACAAAGTTGTGTAAGTCTTCTTGCAGAATGCTGGAAGTGCAGGTGGGAGTTAAAACAATTAAATCGGGGTGTTCCTCAGCATCTTTGCGGGTGATATTGTCTACCACCTTTTCTTGAGAACCACGGGCTAAAACGTTTCTGTCAACGACGCTGGTTGTTACTGGGGTAAAATTACGTTCCCGCGATAGCATCGAACGCATAACATTAAAATAATCATCTCCCAAGGGAGCGTGCATAATCGCGTGAACATTTTTAAAAGAACTAGCAATCCGCAAAGTACCAATGTGAGCGGGTCCTGCATACATCCAGTAAGCCAATTTCATTCGGTCTTCTCCCAGTAAAATTGAAATTAACGTAGTCCAACCGATTTGGACAATAAGTGCTTGATTATTAAGTCGCTTTTGATTCTCTCAAAATTTGCAGAAAATAAGAAATAGGAATATTTGCTGATTAGGCTATAAAGTAATTGCTAAAACCTAGTTATAGCATGGATTATAGCTATTAATTGAGTAAGGATTATTGTTGTTTGAAGCAAATAAATCTTAATGTTTTGAAAACAAATTTTATTAAATTTTTTCTCAATGTTAACTATAAAAATTTATATACTCAGTCTCAATCATTCATGGAAATGGCATCGCCAAAATTTCAAGAACCATTCTCCCGGTTTTCATAGGGTCCGAGAAATCTCTCTCCGTTAAAATGAATCATGTGATCTGGTTGATCTGCTACCCAAACTTCTGTTTCCCAAGAAATCTCAGCCAAATATCGAGTCATTTCCTTGCGGCTGGGAAAAGCAGTCATAAAAACTAACCCCTTACTACTGGACTGAAACAGTCGCTTTAATTCATTGTGTCGTTTTAAGTTAACAGGCCCATGACTGGTTACAGCTTCTATTAATATCAGCCAGTCTTGTTGTTGATAATAAACTACAACATCTGGCATTTTACCGTGAGGATCTAACTCCACCCCCATGTCTCTGAACTTTTGAGTTTCATTAATGATGAATTTGTCTCCAGCATCACCTACATAGAGAACCAAACCTCCTGGTGTAAATCTCGGACAAAAACTTTCTAAAATGTCTTTGATTAAATTGTTTTGTCCACCTGATGATAGATAAATTGCTTGTCCATTGGGTAAGCTAACGGGAATTGTTGGTATATTTCGAGTTCTATCCTGCAATCAGTTTTTGACAGAAATAGCATAATTACGACGATATTCTTCCCACTCCTCAGACAAGATTATTTTGCACCTAAAAATTTTACTGTATAATTTTATCTATTGTCTAAGTTTGTCGCAAAGTGTAATATTTTTTTAACTTGAGGCAGAGCCTCATATATTTCATTACCTGTCAGAGACAGGTAACGAGAAACGAGAAGTAACTACTCACCTAAATTAATTGCTGGATTTCTCTTAAAAAATCCCCTTGGCATGAGTTTAAAACTTACTTGATGTCGTGGCATTACAGGCCAATCTTCTGGACGAGGAACATGAGTCATACCCATTGTGTACCAAACAACAATATCTTCATTTTCCAAAGATTCATTATCAGCAATATATTTAGGTAAACCCTCTCCTGGTGATGTTTGATTAGGATAATCACCACCTGCATACATTTCACCAGATTTATATTTTGTCACCCAGAAATGATGAGTTGCAAAACCAGCTTTTTCTCTGATATTTGCACCTTCCACTGCATACAAAATTGTGTTTCCTCCTGGCATTAACATATATGCAGGTGCAACCCCTACATGATTCTTTTTATCTGCACTAGCAATCATCCATTCTCGACTGTGTTTAATATCTGCATCACGCACTGCTTCGGTTTCTGTTTTTAATAATGTATCTTCAACAGTGATGGTATTTCCTAAAGGATTATTTTCACTGATGGGTAAAGCATTAACATTCATTTCCATGACATTATTAACTTGTCCATCTACATCTAAATCTAGGCGATAATTGAAAAAATGCTGATGATTGACACCGAAGATATTTTTAGCTAATAAACGTCCCAAAGAATTGCTAGATTGTTTTTCATCAGATGTTCCTTGTGCTAAAACAATACCTGATAACTCATTTTCAATTTCTAGAGTTCCATCTTGATGAAATATCCAATTTAAACTATAATCATAGTTATCAACTGTTGTAATCATGTTCATGACTAATTCACGATTACGACGGACATAATTTTTTTGGCTGTTGTAGTCAAAATGCTTCCAGAGTACGCCGTTATCTCTTTCATAAATACCAATTACACTTGGCATGGTATAAGGTTCTCCCTCACCATTAGCAAATACCGCATTTAGTAAAACCCCATTTTCAGGGATTTCTTGACCTAATTCTAGTTGATTAGCTAATAAACCAAGGTTGTATTCTCCCACATCAAAGGCGTTACGAAATGACCAGTTAGGATTTGGATCACCGTAAGGAACTGCCATTTCTGAAAGACTGGCACGATATAAAATTGGGCTGATTTTTTCGCCATCATTATATTTAACAAGATATAAAACTAAGCCTTCACGGGGGTGCATTAAATAACGAAATTGCCAACCTTGCCATGTAATTTCATTACCATTAATTTTGAAGGTTGTACCATCAGGCTGAGTAATTTTTAATGGTTTAGGTGGTGCAGTTAATTTACTAAAAGATCGAACATCATAGTCCCAGTTTTCTTGAGAAATAGGCACTACACCATAATCAACGAAACTAGAAACTTCTTCTTTATTTAAATCAACTGTCACTAAAACGCCTTCGATGGGACGAGAATAATAATTCCAGTGTTTACCTTGATAATAGGATAATGTGCGACAGAGACGACTACCAGTTTCTGCTTCTTCTTTACTTAGTATTCCTGCTCCCCAACAACTTATTTGTACTTGGTTAAAATCTTTAATTCCTCGTTTTATCATAGCTTTTTGCCAGCGGGGATCAGATTTAACTACATCTTTTGCTATTTCATAATCTGGGGGTAAAATAGCAGGTTGAACATGATGTATTTCTTGCCAAGAAGTTAGAGTTTTGGTTGTTAAGTCAACTGTTCCTGTGAATGTTTTATTGAGTTCGCGTTCATAAACTTGCAAAAAAACCTGGCGGGGAAATTTTTTCCCAGGTTGAAAATTCAAGACTTGTTTTTTATCTGGTTCTTGTAAAGTAATCATGGGAAAAAATGCTGTGTCGCTTAATGTTTTTTCCCGTCTTAATAACTCTACTGCGGTAGTAATTTCTGTTTCTGTTAAGGGATTGAGAGGATGGTTAATAACTGATTTTTCAGCAAATGCAATATTAGGAAATCCCAGGGATAGGAAAATGCAAATAATCCAGGCAATAGCCAGTTTTAACAGAGATTGGCTAATAGAAAAATATCTAATTAATTCTTGTGTAATAGATATCTTAGCTGTAATTATTTTTGGTTGGGCATCATGCCCAACCCACAAGAATGTATCATTTGTTTCTGGGAAATACCAAAAATGATTGAGCTTTTTAATCATACTGTTTGAAACCCAAGCAAAGTTAATGAATATCTATTGATTTCAAAACTCTCACTCAGAAACAGTATAATTAACAGATAAATGAATATTAAGCCGAAACTAATCTCCGCAAAGATTCAGCACGACGTTTAGCTATGGCGTTATTAGGTGCTAATTTTAGTGCTTCTTCATACATTTGCAACGCCTGAGCAGTTAATTTTTTCTTCTCGTAAGCGTGGCCAAGATTGTTCAGGGCTGTTACATAATCAGGCTTGAATTTTAGTGCTTCTTTATACTGCTTAATTGCTAAATCATATTGTTCTTGGGCAAAATAAACATATCCCAAACCATTGTAAATTGGGGCGATGTTTTCTTCTTCCTCTTCTTCAGCGGCTTTGATAGCTTTTTGAAATAGGGGTATTGCTTGGGTAAAAACTTTTTTTTCTGAATAAATACTGGCTAATTCGTAATATTCTTGAGCAGTACCTTTCTCTTTTGTCAATTTGGTTTTCAACTGGGAAAGAGAGTTTTCAAGTTTGCGAGTTTTGAAAATCTGACGAAAAACACTCACTCCCGCAAATAGGAGTAAAACCACGAAAATTGAGAGATAAACGATTACTAGATTGTTATCCATTGGCTGCAAATACAAATATTAAACTTGCTTTCTGTATCTATTATCAACTTTCTGGGAAAATGAGGAAATAAATAAATTAAGATTTAACAATAAAAATTTCTAAGTTATGAATTATGAATTATTATAATCCCCAATAGTTTGTGCGTTCTTTGAGCCAACCTGTAGCTGTGTAGCGTGCGATCGCTTCATTTACTCCTCTTCTTAATTCATCGTACTGCAATCCTTTGGGCATGACTACAGATAAAGGTTCTGTCGATAGTTTGGTTGGCAGTATTTGATACTGCGGATATTCTTGCACCCAACCCTTTAAAACACTGACATCAGCAGCAAAAGCATCAACCTTGCCGCTTTCTATCTGCTCTCGTCCTTGGGCATAGGAATTAACACCGACTAATTCAGCTTTAGGTATAAAATATTTTATGTATGCAATAGTGCTAGAGTGATTGAGTACGGCGATTTTACGTGTTGCTAAATCTTGCAGTTGCTTGATAGCTGTATTCTTTGTAACTATTGCTGCTCCATCATAATAGTAAGGAACACTGAAGGTAACTATGCGGGAGCGTGATTCAGTTGCTGTGACTCTGGCGATCGCCAGGTCAACTTGATGATTGAAAACGGCAGGTAAGCGATCGCTATTAGCTACTGGTTGCAACTTCACAGCATCCGGTTTACCTAACAAATCACCTGCCAAACGCTGGGCTAAATCAATCTCCAAGCCTTGTAAATTGCCGTTACCATCCCTAAATCCCAAAGGACGGAGATTATCCTTGACAGCCACGGTTAAATAGCCAAGCTGCTTAATTTCTGCCATAGTCGCCGCAGACGCAACCAAATCTATCTCCCCAAAGAACAGGCAAAAAATCAAAATTAAGGTAGCGGATAATACCAGATGTAACTGATTCATAATTGACCTTCGCTTTTTTACGAGACGCTGCCATTAACCATTCAAAATTTTTAATTTTGTTTAATTTTGAATTCCCCGAAGGAGCTATCTGTTACATCCGTTATTCATCCGTTGCTACCTTTATCCTTTAACGGAGGTTGCCAGTTCAGCAACTTTAGCGAAGCTTGCAGGATCAAGCACTGCCAACTGTGCCAACATTTTGCGGTTTAGTTCAACGTTAGCTTTTTTGAGATTGCCAATCAACTGGCTATAGCTCAAGCCATGTTGTCTAGAAGCCGCATTAATACGGGTGATCCACAGACGACGAAAATCGCGCTTTTTCTTTTTGCGATCGCGGTATGCACTGCGGAGCGCCTTCATCACCTGTTGGTTAGCGGTTCTAAATAAAGTCGAGTGAGAACCACGAAAACCTTTAGCTAATTTGAGAATTTTATTGCGGCGTTTACGGGCTACATTACCGCGTTTTACACGAGTCATTTTTTACAGTACCTGAAGGATTTACAAATATGGAAGCATTAAGCGCACGTTATCTTCGTCGCGTTCATGGACAACTGCCATTTTCGACAAATTGCTCTTTTTGCTAGAGGACTTATGCTCTAACAAGTGATTTTTGAAAGGTTTACGACGCACGATTTTACCGCTGCCGGTGGCGCGGAATCTTTTCGCTGCTGCCTTGCGAGTCTTGAGTTTAGGCATGGTATGGCTTTGAATCAACACAATCCCTCATTATATACCAAGACAACTCAATTAACCCAACATTTCTCAATAATTACAGCAGCTATCAGCGGGAACAGGGAACAAGGAACAGGTAATATTTATTCTTGCTCCTGACTCTTGACTCCTTTATTTTTTCAAAGTAGCCGTGACCTTGGGATCTAAGGCAAGGCGTGAGCCTGTACGATCTACATGATAAGTCCAAAATTGATTGTTAACGCTGATCACCACTTCCCAACCATCAATAGGATCATATTGCTGAGTACAGACTTCACCGAAATTAAACACACAGGAATTACTGAAGGTTTTTTGGATAGTACGAGTAATTTTTATAGCGCGAGTTTCCAAACGAGAACGTTCATAAGCATCATTCAAAACTTTCTCAGCAATCTTTTCTGGTAATTTAGAACCTTCAGTAGCAAGAATTTTGGGGTCAAGAACGATTTGCGAACCAGACTTATTGACATGATAAGTCCAAGATTCTTCTTTTACCTTCACAACCACTTCCCAACCTTCCACCGGATCATACTGTTGAGTACAGATTTCACCAAAATTGAACTGACAGGAATTACCAAAGATTTTTTGTGTTGAACGAATAATTTTTATAGAACGACTTGGTACACCAGCACGGTTAGCAGCATCACTCAAAACTTTATTAGAAATAGTTCTTGGCAGTTGAGAAACATTAGAAAAATTAATGTTCGGGTCAATCACAATTTGCGAAGATTGACTAACATGATAATTCCAAGATTGCTGTTTTACCTTCACAACTACAACCCAACCCTGAATAGGTTTAAATTCCTTGGTGCAAACCTCCTTAAACTCGAACATACAGCGGTTGCTAAAAGTTGTCGGAGTGACTTGAGAAATTTGCAAATCAGGTATTTTTACGCCAGAACGCACCGAAGCATCTCTTAGCACAGCCGCAGAAATATTTCTGGGTAAAGTATTTTGGGTTATTTGTGTTGGTTCTGTCCGGGGAATAGCCACAGATGTATTATTACTGATGTCAACTCCACAAGCTAGCAGACTGCTTAAAGCCAAGACGCAAACAATTGATTTTGATAATTTACCGTTATTTTTCATCTGTGATAACATAATTTGTTTTCCGACTAATCTGTAAAACATAGATAAACTTATATACTGTTTTTCCCTGGCATTTGTTCCCCATATTTATCTAAAAAAAGTAATTGGTAATTGGGAACTAGTTTTCTCCCCATCACTACTGACTCCTTACTTTTTCTTTAATTCTTCGCAGTTCCTGTCAGTTGCATCAGGATAAAGAAAACAGTAATGTTTATCTATGTTTCCCATCAATTGTTCGTACTCTTTGGTGATATTCTTAAATTCTTCGGTAAGTGCAACTGATTTAGTTAAAAGATTTTCACATTCATTATTTTCGGGTTTAGTTTGTTCCAAACATTGTTTAACTTCCTGGTTTATTTTTTCAATTTCTGCTGTTTTTTGTACCGATTTGTCTCTCAGTTTATCACCTTGTTGAAAGTAATTATTTAGACGTTCCTGGGCTTCTTCTCTTTGTTTATTTAAAGATATATCTTTTTGAATGCTATAAATATTCCAAAATATGGAAAACAGAGTAACTAGGACAAGAATCCAAGTGAGATAGGGGTCGTATTTTTTAGCCAGGGATTTAAGCCAGGATTGGATTTTCATAGCTAATGTGGTGTAAATGACAGGGAGCGCATCTCATCTATCACTTGGATACTACAGCTAAATTCATGACATTTTCGGAAAACTTACGTTTTAAAGCTGCAAACACCGGACAAGGTGCTGAGGCTTGTAAATTATTCGGTTTACTCCATGTAAAGGGCGCTTGTTGAGCCGCAGACATCCATAACAACTTTTTAGCCCTAGTCATGGCAACATAAAGTAAACGGTATTCTTCCGCCATTTTTAGATATTTTGCATCTTCCCAAGCTTGGCTAACATTAGGTATACCTTCTCCTTTTTGATGCAGTGCAGCACGAATTTGGGCGCGTGCTACTTCTGATAAAGTAAAATCGCCTAAAAATTGACTTTGGGGGGGAACCCAAAATCTGCCAGGAATTAAATTTTCATGCAAAAAAGGCAGAAACACATAATCCCAATCAAGCCCTTTGGCTTTGTGCATGGTGATAATTGTCAGTTGACCTTTTTTGGTATATTGTTCTTCTAAATTGTCTGTATCTACTGCCTCAAACCGTTCAGAATTGACGATTTCACTTAAAGCTGACAGCATTGCACCCATGGAATTATTACCGAAGATTTGCAGGTTTACCCGTTCCGCAAGTTTGTCAGCTGTAGCTAATTCTGCTTGGTCATAATTTAAGGTTAAAGCTAAAAAAGAAATAATTTGATATATCGGTAGTTCTAAACGAGCGCGAAGCAAACTTCGACACAAATGAGCAGCTTTTTTAACTATCTCAGTTTGGGGAGTGGCTAATGGTCCAGGATATAAGAATTCTTCTGGTAAAATAGCTAGGGAGTTCAAGTCTTGGGTGGGAATTAATTGACGTTGTACGAGAACATCTAACGCAGCTTTAAGATAATCAGGGGAGTGGGGGCGATCGCAAAATTGCAATATTGATAAAATTTCTTGAGGTACATGAGAACGCCTTTCCCTTTCTCCCACATCATAAAGTTTAATATTATGTTCTTTGCATATCGGTTCTAAGGTTTCTGCTAACCATCTACCTTGGCGATTTTCTCGCACCAATACGGCCGCACAGGATTCGGAATTTTGCGTGAATAACTCTACAACTCTCTGGGAAAGTAACTCAACTGTCTGATGAATATCACGCGGGCTATATAATTCCAAGCCTTTACCAACTGCTACGGGATTAGCATCTGGTTGGGGATCACCCAAATTAACAGCTTCAATTTTTTGAGCCAAAAATGGTGTTTGTTTGTTGTTAGTGGTTGCCAACCATTGACTATTAACCCAATCCAAAGCAAAGTTAGCAGCATCAATAATAATCCGGCTACTGCGTCCAGCTTGATTCATTGTTGCTAGTCGTTCATCAACATCGCACTGTTTACAAAAGTCACGAAAATAAATCGGATCAGCAGGAGTAAAAGTTGAGTTAATCGCTTGATTAGGATCACCAACTCTGACTAAGTTGAGTATTGATTTATCTGAATTAGTCCCATCTCCCTCACTAGCTAATATTTCTAAAAGTTGCGTTTGGAGTTGGCTAGAATCTTGGGCTTCATCTTCAAAAACGGCGAAAATTTTGTTTTTTTCAATCTTGCGGGCGCTAGGATTTTCTAACACACGTAAGGACGCTAAAATCATATCATCATAATCTATGAAGTCCTGTAATTGCATTAATTTTTGATATTCTTCATACAATCCTGCCGCGACACGTAAAATTTGATAGGGGTCTTTGCTTTTTTCACTCCACTTGTACAGTTTTTCAGGTAAGATTCCCGAACTTTTAGCTTCATGAATCACGGTATAAGCCAAATCTGGTAATACTTCAGTTCGCAGCACAGACTGACGACGCAACTTTTCTGTTTCTTCTCCGTCAAATTGTTGACCTTCTAGTAAGCAGCGATAAATTCCAGGATGATTATTAATCCATTGTTCTACGGCTATACGGATGAAACGATGGGTTTGATTAGGAGTAATTAATGAGACGTTTTCTAACTGCAAACCTGATAAGTCAGGATGACGACTGGCTATATTTAAGGCTAAACCATGCAGGGTATAAACTACAAAACCTGTTTGCGGTAAGGATAATTCTTTTAACTTGGTGCGGATTTTGAATTTCAGGTTAGCAGCAGCAGAACGGGTAAAAGTGACAACTACTAACTGACGGCGATAACTCTTACCTGTGGAAACAGAACGCTGATATTGACGCGCTATTGCTATGGCCGCAGCCGCAGCCATCCCTGTTGATTTACCAGCACCAGGAACAGCAGATACAGCCAATGGTCCCGTTTCCCAGTCAGCCATTTGCTTTTGTCCAGGCCGCAATTTATCACGAATTTCGTCAATCTGTTCCCCTAACCTAGTCACAGATGATTGTTGAATCTCTCCTGATTCCACGGTTTCTTGAGGATATATATCTGTAAACTTATCTTTTGACATATTAAAATTTAGGCTTTTTTGTTGTTTATAAGGGGAAAAATTAAAAAATATTGATTATTATTTATGTGCTTTTCTTTATATTTCCGCAGATGCTATCCCACCAATTAATATAAATTACTAATCAATACATAATGATAAATCGCCAACTTTATCTACATTATCTAGGTTTAACTGGTGTGATTGCACTGGGGGCTATTTTACGCTTTTGGCATTTGGATTTAAAAACTCTATGGTTAGATGAAATCATTACCGCTATTTTTAGTTTGGGTAAAAATTACCGTGATTTACCTTTAGATGTAGTCTTTCCTCTCCACCAACTACAGGAAATTTTTACTTTTCAGTCTGGGGTTAGTTGTTTGCAAATTGCGAAAAATATTGCTAATTATTCCACCCATCCACCGCTGTTTTTTTGTGGAATGTATGGTTGGTTAGAGTGGTTACATCCCCTGGGTGCAGGTTTGGTGGCAAAATTGCGATCGCTCCCCGCTTTATTTGGTATAGCTGCAATCATAGCAATTTATGGTGTTAATAGTCTGGCCTTTTCTCCCACATCTGGAATTATGGCAGCATTGTTTATGGCTTTATCCCCCTTTGCTGTTTATCTCTCCCAAGAAGCAAGGCACTACACTTTACCTATGCTATTAATCATCTTATCATTATTCTTGCTCATCCAGATTCAGCGAGATATTTTTTATAACAACCTTTCTATATTTTGGGTCTGGCTATCATGGACTATTATTAATAGTATTGGTCTTTATGTTCACTATTTCTTTATTCTCTCTTTCAACGCCCAAATTATCACCCTATCACTACTAATTTACCGGGGTAGATCCAAAATCATTAACTTCCGCCAAATCTATTTATATTTAATTTTTTCTATCTGCACTGTTATTATTAGCTTCATTCCCTGGTTAATGGTATCTTATCGCCATTTTCGCAGTTCAGAAACTAACTGGTTGTCATCTCCTCAAAACATTGAACCTATCTATCAAACTCTGCTCAACTGGGTATTAATGATAATTACTCTCCCCGTGGAAAATCAGCCTTTAGTAATTCAGGTTATTTGTGGTTTTTTCATGGTGATGTTTACGATCTGGGTGGGGTTACAAGTGTTAGCAAATCTCAAATTATTATGGTCAAACCATACAACCCATTTATCTATATTCACGCTTTCAAGTTTCACTTTTTTTGTATTATTTCAATTCTTCGCCATTGCCTATTTATTAGGTAAAGATATTACTATTGTACCCCGTTATAGCTTTGTCTATTATCCTAGTTTTTGCGCTCTACTTGCAGCAAGCTTCGATAAAATCAGAATTTCTAAATATATCTTTTTAATATTAGGTATAATCAGTTGTATTTTTGTTGTTAATAATTTAACATTTCAAAAACCCTTTCTACCTGACAAAGTTGCCGACAATATGAATTTAGAGCCTGCTGTACCCTTGATATTGGTGGTTAAATACGACAATTATCAAGATGTAGCAGCAGGATTAAGTTTTGCTTTAGCATTAAAAAAATTGAGAAATAATGATTCAACAATTCAATATCAAGATAGTCTAGCTTTTTTAGATAACTCTGCTGATTTCTCCACTATTAATCACAAAGTTCCTCACTTTTATCCACCCAATACATCTCAGTTTAATTTATGGTTTATAGGTTCAAGCATGGAAAGAAAAGATTTTGCAGCACAGTTAACACTTGCGGAAAAAATTACTTGTAATATAGACATTAATCACCACCATCGTATTGGCTCATATCCCTATCAACTTTATCGCTGTGGTAAGTCATAATAGGCAACAGGTAATAGGGGAGCATCCCCATGCAAGCAAAAATAAACGCAGCAATACTAAAAACTTTCTTAAACCCTCTTAACTTTGTGTCCTTTGCGGTTGATTCATATCAAGCCTTGGAGTCATTGCCAGATTTAAAAAAAAATAAACTTACACATTTGGGATACTCCCGGTAATAGGGAATAGGCAGAATCTATTTAATTTTGACTTTTGACTTGATTTATCCCCATTCCCCAGTCCCTAATATTTATTCATCAATCTGCCAAGCATCCTTGTTAAATTCTTCATCGAGAACTTTCTTAGGACGTAAAATGATGATAATTTTCCCTAACAAAGTATTTTCCGGTGCGGTTTCAAACCACTGAAAATCAACTTCTCCAGCATTATCAAACGCAAAGTAACTAGAAACATCCCAATCTCTTTGGGCGCGATCTATGACGATTAAAATTGGTTCTATGTACGTTTGCGTGGGGCTAGGAAAAATATCACTACTAGCCACAATTACAACCGGATCTTCCGCAGCCCGTAATATTTGCCAACCTGGTAAAGCTACCCAAGCTTGTTCACCAGTAAATTTAACCATGCGAAATGGACTAACTTCTGTAATTATAGGTACAGCTTTTACATCTTGAGGTGTCAGTGGTAATTCACCCACCACAGGTACAAGCCGGGGTAATTCTTCATCCGACTCTAGCCGGAAGAATGGGAGAATTGGGGCAGGACGTTGGGGAACTACGGTAAAATCAGTTAATAGTTGTTCGATTTGTTTCCTAGCTGTGGGCGAGTGAACAAAGCGCAAACCCCTAGCAATTAAGCGCGATCGCTCTTGTAAATCAGAGTTCTGTCTGGCTAATTTCCAAGCTTGGTAAGCTACTGCATCCCCTGGATGCTTGGTAAACCCCTCTGGTGGGGTAGAAAAGCGAGAAAAATCTTTAATTGCTTTGGCTATATCCCGCGCTTCATCTACGTCAAGTTTATGGATAAAAATCAGATCAGCGGCAGCGGCTCGATCTTCTTGAGTCAGCAAACGTAGTTCATAGAGAATATCACTAGCCCTTGCACCATAGTACGCCCGTGTTGCTTCGGATGCGCCAAACTTTTCTAAAGCACTGTAAACCTGAGCGCCAACAATTACCTGATTTTGTTGAATTGGCTCAAATCCAGTTGATTCAAAGATTTCTT
Organism: Anabaena sphaerica FACHB-251; assembly: GCF_014696825.1. Taxonomy (NCBI): domain Bacteria; kingdom Bacillati; phylum Cyanobacteriota; class Cyanophyceae; order Nostocales; family Nostocaceae; genus Anabaena; species Anabaena sphaerica. The sequence continues at coordinate 166,965 of NZ_JACJQU010000009.1, forward strand.
GGGGATTGTAACCGTTTTTTAGGAGGTAGGCGATCGCTACTCCCCATTCCACCCAGTTACCTTGTTTTTGTCTCAATTTGACTAATAATTCTTGTGCTGTATCATTAGCAGTATTCGCAGGATCTTGAGTGTTGGATGGTAGTTCAGTCATAATCGAAATAGCAAGCTTCTATTTAATATGGTGATTAGTAAGTTTTAAACTGTTGACTTTAGTGCTGGCATTAGCTTTAAGTTTCTGAGCTTATCAATCAAGATGTAATTAAAATATGTTACAGCTTAATCTAAGGAGCAAATCTTATTTTAATCTCTAAGTGCCTGCACAAAAATTTTATGTTGATTCAGTGACTGACCAGGATGATCAACTCAGCCTTGAATGGAATATAACAAAATCGTAAAGAACATATAAAGAAACTTATGGATAACCACAATCTCGAAATTGAGCAAGTGCGCTCTCAATTGAGTAGTCGCGAACGCTCAAAAAAACTTAAAATTCTGGTAGTTGATGATGAACCAGATAATCTGGATCTACTTTATCGCACCTTTCGCCGTGATTTTAACGTCCTTAAAGCTGACAGTGGTGTAAATGCTCTGGAATTATTGGAACAAGAGGGTGAAGTAGCAGTGATCATCTCTGATCAGCGAATGCCAGAAATGAAAGGAACCGAATTTCTGAGCAGGACTTTACCACAATTTCCCGATACAGTCAGAATTATCCTCACTGGATTTACTGATATTGAAGACTTGGTAGAAGCGATTAATGCCGGTCAAGTTTTCAAATACATCACCAAACCTTGGGATTCTGGAGAATTAAAGGAGGTGGTGCAAAGAGCAGCCGCGACCTATGATTTGCTTAAACAGCGAACGGAAGAACTACGCCGCGCTAATGCCCAAATGCAGCTTTTGACTGTTTTGGTGGAAGTAACCCAAGCTGCTTCTAACTTGGAGGAAATCCTCAGTCCCATTGCTAAAGCCTTTAGTGAAACTTTTACGGCTGATGGCTGTATTTTACAACTTATAGAAGGAAATACTTTGGTGGGAACCCAAGGGGTTTACAGTGAGAAGGGCGTGATTGAAAATTGGCTCTCCCAAGATCCACTCTTCAAAGCAGCGATAGCTACTGGTCAAATCCAATCTTCACTAAATATACCTAAAGACCCTAATCTCAGTAGTCTTGCTCACTACCAAGAAGCTGGAGTCCAAGCACATTTAATCATCCCGATTATTTATAGGCAGCAGATGTTAGGGGTATTATCGCTACAGTGGCAACAACCTTGTAATTTAAGAGCAGATGAACTTAACCTCATTCATCTGTCAGTACAATTAGTAGCGATCGCTCTTTCCAGCAGCTATAGCAGGTGATAGGTGATAGGTGACAGGTGACAGGTGACAGGTGACAGCACTAAAAGTCCTTTAGTATCTGAGTATCTGATTTTTATGAATGGCTGAAGCCTACACTATTAGTTCGTGAACTACCACCCTGTCCATTGCTATACAAGACCCAGATTTATAAGAAAATAGGCCGTGATATTAATCCAAAATCCAAAATCCAAAATCGGATGACCAATCACCAATTACCCATTAACGACGAAATCCGCAGCATTTTTGACCGTATTGCCCCGGTTTATGACCAATTAAACGATTACTTAAGTCTGGGACAACACCGGATCTGGAAAGAAATGACGGTCAAATGGAGCGCAGCTAAACCAGGAGATACTTGTTTAGATTTATGCTGCGGTAGTGGTGATTTAACCTTTCGATTAGCACGACGTGTGGGAGTGACGGGAAAGGTCTATGGTGTAGACTTCTCCTGTAACTTACTGGCAACCGCCAAAGAACGTTGCCAAAGATATTACCCTCAACCTCCTATCACTTGGATAGAAGCTGATGTCCTTAATCTACCCTTTGACGACCATCAATTTGATGCCATCACAATGGGCTATGGTTTAAGAAACGTAAAAGATATTCCTCGTAGTCTCCAAGAAATATATCGTGTCCTCAAACCTGGTGGTAAAGCAGCAATTTTAGATTTTCATCGGCCTAGTAACGAAATATTCCGCGCTTTTCAGCAGTGGTATTTAGATCACCTCGTCGTTCCTCTGGCAACTCATTTAGGTGTCAAAGAAGAATATGCTTATATCAGTCCCAGTTTAGACCGCTTCCCCATGGGTAAAGAACAGGTGAAGATAGCACAAAAAGCTGGTTTTGTCAATGCCACACATTACCCCATTTCTAACGGTATGATGGGAGTGTTAGTAATTCATAATTGATAATTCATAATTACTAAGTAATATTAAGTTGCTAGTTGGGAGTCAGGAGTCAGGATACAGAAGGCAAAAGGCGGAGGGTTAATTTCCCCAGTCCCCAGTCACCAGTCCCCAGTCACCAGTCCCCAATTCCTTGTCCTCTTTCTCTAATCCAAAATCCTGTGGATTGGTCTCATCTTTGGCTTTACGTATCACCCCCCGTTCTGGGTGGAGTTATCGGCTATTTCACCAACGATATAGCCATAAAAATGCTATTTCGCCCCTATCGAGCTATTTATCTGCTGGGGCGCAGAGTGCCTTTTACTCCTGGATTGATTCCCCGCAATCAGGAGCGTTTGGCGAAAAATATTTCTAATACCATTATGGGATCGCTGTTAACGCCAGAAGAATTACAAAAGCTGGCGAAGCGACTCTTACAAACAGAACGGGTACAAGGCGCGATTCTCTGGTTATTGCAATTGGCGATTGAACAAATCCAAGGTGATAAAAACCAGAAAAGTGTGAAAATTGTCGCGGGAATTTTACGGGATTTGTTAGGAGAGTCGCTACCACGTCTCCTAAAAGTTTTAGCACGACAGGAAAATTTTTTAGAAGCACAAATCAATCAGATTTTTGACCAGATATTACTGGAATTTCAACTCACTGAAGAACAATCTACACGGTTAGCTGATTGGTTGTTGCAAGTGGTTTTACCACCTGATGTTCTAAGACAGGCAATAGTTGATTTTTTGACGGATCGGACAATTCAAACTATTGATGACAGCTTTCGAGAAAAAACCAGCGGTACTTACTGGGTAGTCGCGAATCTATTTGGTTTACGTAATACTCTCACCCGGTTACGGACTTTTTGTTTAGATGAAAAAGAGGCTACTAATAAACGCTTGCAAGAATTAACCCAAGAGTTGCAAATGCGCGATCGCCTCAAAAAATTATTACAAGATTTATCTTTACAAAACTTACCTGTTGGCACAGTCCGTCAACTCAGAAAAACCACCAGGGAGAGTGTGCGTCATTATTTACAAAAAAGTGGTGGCAATTTATTACAGGAATTAACCGAATCCGCAGACTGGGAAAATATTTCTGTCTTGTTGCTGAATCGTTTGCGAAATTCACCAGTAGTCAATACTTCTTTAGAAGTAGTTTCTCAAGAGTTAGCTTCTATTTTAGAACGTTATTTAGAAAGAGATTTAGAAGCAATTGTCGCCCAAGTAATTCCCATTTTATCTATAGATCAAGTAATTGTTGACCGAGTAAAATCAACTTCACCTGCTGATTTAGAAGCAGCAATTGAAGGAATTGTCAAAAATGAACTACAGGCAATTGTGACTTTAGGCGGTATTTTAGGTTTTGTTGTTGGGTTATTTCAGATAGGATTTTTAGTTTTGAGTCGATATTAACTTAGGACTTAATTTTAAAAAATTTTGAGTCGGGGATGTATAAACCCCGTACTCAGCATAGAAAGTAGGTGTAGTTCATAGCTTTATAGCCAGAATACACAAAACTTACTCCAAAATTGGTATAAAGCCGATATTTGTCCTGATGGACACAAGATTGGGCAGAAATTCTCGAAGGATAACTAAAGCGCAATTTCGCCGAATTTGCGATAAATTGGCATCTCTGGATTTAGTAGTGCTGATTTACGTTGCTGTAAACCAGCGGTAATTAAACTTAATCCAGTGCGTTATCCTCAGAGTTTCGCTGAGTTCTTTATTAAGTTGTTAACTGATGAAGGGGATCTATTTTTAGCCCCCTTCGCTTTTTCCAAAAGAACGGGTTTTCTTGATGTAACTCAACACACCACTAGGTATCTTTTGAACTGAATGAGGTTGATGGAAAGGGAAGTTGCTTTTGACTTAGCCAATAGTCAATACTTGAGCAGTTGTGGTTCTACTAATGTCGTGGGTGCAATCAAAGTTGTTGCACTGGCAACTTTAGAGTTTAGACTTCTCAAGCTGATTTATATATCACCATTGACTTGCATTTGATGCACTTGATCAGCTAACTCTTGACGACCTTGATCGTCCAGCTTATCAATTGCTAACATCCCCATGAGAATAACCTCTTTTAAGGTTAAACGTGTAGAATGTGCCTGTTTTTGCACAATCTCTTTAATGATTGGACTCACGCCAATTGCGGTACTAGCTCTAGCCACGGAAATAAGAGGAAACATTAATGACTTCGCATAAATCTTAGCACTTTAAACGACGTTATTGTATATAGAATAAAATTTAACAATTATCTTTATATGTAATATTTTATACTAAAAACCACAGAATTACATTCTGATGGGGGATATTGATACAGCGTAAGGAAAGTAAAATTTTCCTGAATTCAGCCAGATATGGCTGTCATAAGGAAAAGTAGTGAGTACTTACAAGGAAAGAAAAAACGATGAAGGAACCTTATCTGTTGGCAGCAAGCTTGTTAACAGGATTGACAGTACCAACATCGGCTCTCCCAAAGATGTCGAGTCTCCCACCAGAAAATACTGGATTTCTGGAGGATTTAAACCCACGTTCACAGTTCCCAGTAGGTGAAAAAGTTACCTCTAAAGTTGACATTTCTTTACCAGAATTCAGTAGTCAAACTATATCCAAACCAGGGAGTTCACAGTTACCAGTACGCCAGAAAAGCATCTTTTTGCCAGAATTCAGCAATCAATCTGTATCCATATCTGAAACTTCCTCAGTACAGATAGAAAAAATCAGTCCCAGGGTTGACATCTTGTTGGCAGAATTAGCAAACAATGTTTTTCCAGCACCTATAAAAGCATCATTGAACTTCAGTTCTCAGAAAACCAAGCAAACTCGACTATCTGGGAGTCAAATGTACTATCTAAGATTGGCATCCCTGAAAACTGGTCAAATTTACACCCGTGTAGATGATGAAGATTTACACTCATCTAGGAAGTCAGACAAAAAAGATAAACTCAGTTATCAAGATTGGAAAAGCTTGTTAGCTATGGAAGCTAGAGCTATTTCCCAAGGACAAGGTACAAATCGTTTGAGTATCTTGGTGGGTGATTCTTTGAGTATGTGGTTTCCTAAAGAAAAACTACCTGCTGGTAAATTGTGGCTGAATCAAGGAATATCAGGAGATAGTTCTACAGGTGTTTTGAGAAGATTAACAGCATTTTCGACGACACGGCCAGAAGTAATTTATGTAATGATTGGGATTAATGACTTACTCAAGGGTGCTAGTGATCAGACAATTTTACTCAATCATCGCCGGATTATTCGTAGCTTGCGCCACACTCACCCAAAAAGTCAAATTATGGTGCAATCAATTTTGCCTATTCACCGAACTCAAATTCCCAACAGCCGTATTCGTCATATCAACGCCCAAATTGGCTTAATTGCTAGACAAGAAGGTGCTAATTATCTAAATATCCACAATTGGTTTACAGATTTTGACGGGAACTTACGTTCGGACTTAACGACAGATGGTGTGCATTTATCACCAGCAGGATATGCTGTATGGCAAGCCGCCCTATACAAGATAGAATATATAGTCGCTCAACGGCTGTGAGGTAGGTGACAGGTGACAGGTGACAGTAAGAAGAGAATAGGAGCAAATCAATTGTGAATTTTATGGGGCTGCAATATGCTGTAAAACTTGATTTAATTTACCGCTGCGATAACCTTCTAAATCTAAGGTGACGTAAATAAATCCTAAATTCTGAAACGTACTCACAAGGGTGGGTAAGTCTGTTTTTAAGACAAAATCTGCAATTTTTTCTGGTGGTAATTCAATTCTGGCCGTGTCCCCTTCGGAACGTACCCGCAAGTTATCCCATCCCAAATTTCTTAAATAAATTTCTGCTCTACCAACTCGCTGTAATTTGGCTATGGTAATTTCTTCACCGTAGGGAAAGCGAGAACTTAAACAGGGTTGGGCTGGTTTCTCCCACCAAGGTAAACCGAGTTGTTGGGAAAGTTGACGGACTTCGGCTTTGGTAACACCTATTTCTGCTAAGGGCGATCGCGCACCTCTTTCTTTAGCAGCTTGAATTCCGGGGCGATAATCATGCAAATCATCAGCGTTTACCCCATCTACCACATAAGGATATCCTAACTCTAAGGCTAAAGGCTTGAGTGTGTCGTGTAATTCACTTTTGCAAAAATAGCAACGGTTCACAGGGTTTGAGGTGTAGTTGGGATTTTCCATCTCGTGAGTATGGACAATTTTATGGGCTATCCCAATAGTTGCTGCTTGTGCTGTCGCGTCTGCTAATTCTTCTGGTAGTAGGGAAGGAGAAACCGCAGTTACAGCCAAAGCGCGATCGCCCAACACGTCATAGGCAATCTTCGCAACTAATGTACTATCAACTCCCCCAGAGTAGGCTATCAACGCCTGCTCCATTTCCGCAAATAAGGCTTTTAATTGTTCTAGTTTTTCTGTTAACATCATCCTGTCAAAACCCATAAGACTTGACAACTACTATTGTAGTCATCCGTTGTCCCCATACTCTGTCAAGGTAAATCCCGATTCTGACAAATAATTATCAAAAATCGTCATCCTGTAAATCCTTCAATCCTGAAAATCCTGATATGGCTTGCGCCACGCTACGCTATCAGACAATTAACTATATTTTGCCACCATACTACCTAAAAGTTGTAAATCTATGGGTTTAGAAATATAGTCATTAACACCAGCAGCTAAACAAGTTTCTCTATCCCCTTTCATAGCCATTGCTGTTTGGGCAATTATGGGTATATTCTGATATTGGGGATGTTTTCGTAATTGTTCCACCAAGCTCAAACCGTTAGTATCTGGCAGATTCACATCCATTAAAATTAATGCTGGTGTTATCTGTGGCAGATTTATCCACATTTCCTGAGCATTTTTAACACAAATTACCTGATAACCCAATCTACCTAGATAAATTCGCATTAATTCAGAATTTGCTAAATCATCTTCTACTAACAAAATTTCTCGTGAGGAACTGATGGGAATATGAGAGGAAGACAAAGAACCAGAATAATTACTTACCTGTTGACTCAATTCTAAATCCTTTTGTGCCTTTGCTTCTATTGCTTCCAACACTTTCCCTGTTGGTTTGAGGGGAAGGAAGATAGTAAAAGATGAGCCTTGATTTACTTGCGATTCTAACTCTAAATAACCACCATGAATTTGGGCAAGTTGCTGTGTCACCACCAACCCTAAACCAGTACCTTCGTTGCTACTAGAATCGGAATTAATAATTTGACTATAGGGACGAAATAGTAAAGATTGGTTTTCTGTAGAGATGCCAATTCCAGTATCCCAAACTGTAAACCGTAAAGATAAATCTTGTTTAGCTACCCGTAAACCGACACTACCTGAATTTGTAAATTTGACAGCATTGAAGAGTAGATTCAGTAGCATTTGCTTGAGTCGCAAAGGATCGGCTAATAAATTTTTTACATCTGGTTCTATTTCTAAACGGAGTTTTAAACCTTTATTAGCGGCTTTCTCTTTGACTAAAGCTAAAACATTGCGACACAATGTGGGTAGATCAACTACTTCCCATTGTACTTCTAGCTGGTTGGCTTCAATTTTGGAGAGATCCAAAATATCATTAATCAAAGCTAACAAATGCTTACCACTGGATTGGATGATGTGTAAATACTCTTGATGACGCTGTTTGTCTGGTTCGTAACCTTGAGCTAGAAGCAGATGGGTAAAGCCAATAATAGAACTTAAAGGTGTGCGGATTTCGTGACTCGTATTGGCCAGAAACTGGTTTTTAAGTTGATTGGTGCGTTCTAGTTCCTGATTAAAATGAGCTAATTGTTGACAACGTTGTTGCCAAGATTGGATTTGCCTCAGTTGTGCCAAGGCTGTATTACAATGCTGGATTGTTCTTTTGATCAATTGCGATCGCACGGGAGTCAATAATGGCTTACTTGGGACACCATTAGAGTTGGGGTTTGGTATGGCAATGATTACCCATGCCATTACACCGCTATGATCATCAGCTAAACGCCAAGCACTCGGAGGTGTTTGTTTCTCCATTTGCTGCAAATCTTCTAGTCTGATGGTAGTGTCTAATCTCAAGTGCAGCTTTGTCCCTTGTTGGCATCTGATTTCTGGAATTGATTTTCCTGGGGTGAGGGAACTAGAAACATAGCAAATCTTACCCACTATGGCTTGTGGTTGACATTGAGCTATGCTTACGGCACACTGCGTGAACGCTACCCAACTGGCATTCAAAACGTTTTGGAGTTCGTTGACTACAGTTTGATAAATTTCTGCTTCTGTCGTTGTTGCCTGTGCCATCGTATTAGCAGCCGCAAGGAGGCAATCATTGAGATGACTCTGTAACTGATTCAAGCTGCTCTCCAACCACAAGTTATCCCGCAGTTGCTGGATTGTATGTAAAAGTTTTGGCGTTCCATCTGTCTGGGAGTTGTGTTCTGGTAAGCTTGAAGACTGCTGCATGGTCAACTAGACAGCCAAAGAAATTAAACCTTGGCAGAAAAATATGAACTGGATTTTATGTATTTTAACGGATAAATCTTTCTTAATTGTAAAACTTAACTGATAGTGTCAATTGTAACGGTTAATTAAACATTTCTGGAATTAAATTACACATTTATTTTTTTCTGCATAGAAACTTAAAACAATGGATGCACAACTAGCTCAATTAATTATTAACGGGATTGCTGTGGGCAGCATTATTGCTCTGGCAGCGGTGGGACTGACACTAACCTATGGAATTTTACGATTATCTAACTTTGCTCACGGTGATTTTCTCACCTTGGGAGCTTATCTGACTTTGGTAGCAAATGCCTTGGGGCTAAATATCTGGCTATCAATGATTTTAGCAGCAGCGGGAACAGTAGCGGTGATGTTACTGACGGAAAAATTGCTGTGGTCAAAGATGCGCTCGATTCGTGCTACTTCCACAACACTGATTATCATCTCTATTGGACTAGCTTTATTTCTCCGCAACGGGATTATTTTTATCTGGGGAGGTAAAAACCAAAACTATAATCTCCCTGTCATCCCTGCTTTAGAATTTGGGGAGTTAAGAGTACCCCAAAATCAGTTATTGGTATTAGGGTTAGCTGTGCTGGCGATTTTGTCCCTCCACTACCTGCTACAAAACACCAAAATTGGTAAAGCCATGCGAGCAGTTGCTGATGATTTAGACTTAGCTAGAGTTTCTGGCATCAACGTTGACAGAGTAATTCTCTGGACTTGGGTAATTGCTGGTACTTTTACTTCTTTAGGCGGTAGTATGTACGGTTTGATTACTGCTGTACGTCCGAATATGGGCTGGTTTTTGATTTTGCCCTTATTTGCTTCTGTAATTTTGGGAGGTATCGGCAACCCCTACGGTGCGATCGCCGCTGCTTTTATCATTGGTATCGTCCAAGAAGTCAGCACCCCTTGGCTGGGTTCACAGTATAAACAAGGTGTAGCCTTATTAATCATGATTTTGGTGCTGCTCATCCGTCCCAAAGGTTTATTCAAAGGCACGATTTAGCAGTTAGTTATCAGTTATCAGTTTCATCGAGGGCGGAAAAACCTCACCATGCACCTGATAACTGTTCATTGTTAACTGTTCACTGAGTTGAGCAGCACCGAGCAACTTCTAATTATTCAATGATGTGGAAATAATAAGCTGCTACCAAGAAGTTGATCGCCAACAGTAGCAATGCCCAACCTGTACGGAAAGCGTAAGAAGGTTTAGCAGCTTTACCTTTAGAAGTCATAATTTGATTCTCCTGATTTGATGACTTTTTAACAAATACCAAACATAAGCGCCAATTCCCCAGAATCTTTAAAAATATTTGTGTGAGAACAGGGGACTAGGGACTGGGGACTAGGGACTGGGGACTGGGAAGAGGTAAACTTTTTACTGTTACCTGTCACCTTCCTCACCAGCGTGGTAGGAACTACGCACCAACGGACCAGAACGAACATGACTAAATCCCATCTCTCTGGCTATGTTACCTAGTTCATCAAATTCTGCTGGTGTCCAGTATTTTTGTACAGGCAGATGTTCTAAGGATGGGCGCATATATTGACCAAGTGTTAAGCGATCGCACCTTACAGCCCGCAAATCTGCCATTGCCTCAATGACTTCTTCCCTACTTTCACCGTGTCCCAGCATTAAACCTGACTTGGTGGGTATACTGTCATCAATTTCTTTAACTGTTGCCAGCACTCTTAACGAGCGATCGTACTTTGCTCCGCGTCGCACTGGACCAGTTAATCTCCGTACTGTTTCCACGTTATGGTTGTAACACGCTGGTTTCGTAGTAACAATCATTGCTATCCGCTGCTTTTGACCAGTTTCACCCACACCTGCACCACCCCAAAAATCTGGTGTTAGAACTTCAATTTGCGTTTCTGGGTTGAATTGGCGAATTGCTTCCATTGTCTTGACAAAATGACCAGCACCCCCATCTGCTAAATCATCACGGGCTACAGAAGTCAGTACCACATAGCTCAATCCCAAAAGCTGTACTGCTTCTGCTACCTTTTGCGGTTCTTCCGGGTCTAGGGCCATGGGCGCATGACCTTTATCTACTTGACAAAAAGCGCAAGACCTGGTGCAAGTTTGTCCCATGAGTAAAAAAGTTGCCGTTTTTTGGGCGTAGCATTCCCCCCGGTTGGGACAGCGGCCTTCTTCACAAATTGTATGAATTTGACGCTGCTTAATAATACGTTGTACGGTCGAGATTTCACTGGCTTTGCCAATAGAATGGCGTAGCCAGCTAGGCATTGCTGCAATTTCTGATTTGAGTTTTTGTGAAGAAGTCATATAATCCGTTGATTAACCTGACAAGATAAAAAATTACCGTGAAAACTTGTAATATAATACCTATAAAGGTAAAGCTACTAATAGCTTACAAACCATTGTTCACAACGCAAGCAGCAGTTTGACACATTACTTGCAATTTTGGCACTTATACAGAAATATACTCTCCCCCAATGTACACAAATCTTGTATATAGTGGGAGAATTCTTAATGTCAATCGGCGAATCAGCCATCTAAACTTATAGTCTCTGGTAGAGTAATCAGTCGTGGCCAACAAAATTTTAGTTATCGATGACACTACAGTTGTCAGAGTAAAAGTACGTGAAATGTTGCCTGCGGGCAATTTTGAGGTATTGGAAGCAAAAGACGGTTTAGAAGGATATAATCTCATCCTCAAAGAAAACGTCAGCTTGATCATGTTGGATTTTATTTTACCGAAAATGAGTGGCTGGGAAGTTTTCCAAAAAATTCAAGCCAACCCAGAATTAAAGAAAATTCCTTTGGTGATCATGTCTGGTCGCAAGGAAGAAGTAACAGAAAAAATCCCTGAACCATTTGAGTATTTTGAATTTCTGGGCAAGCCTTTTGACCAAAGACAGCTGATTAATGCTATTAAATTAGCTATGGCAGCTGCTAAAAAAGATCGTCGAGATGCTGCAACTCCAGTAGCTGGTGTAAAAACAGAGCAAGTGGCAGTTAAATCTGCTTCTACACAAGGTGCTTCTTCAGCAGAAATTCAGGCTCTAAATGCCAAAATTGTCAAAATGCAAGCTGAAATTGATAATTTGAAGAAACAGCTAACTCAGGTTGTGACATTTATTAAACAGAAAATCAAATAAGTCTTATTGGCTCTTTCTATTATCTTTGCCACCCAAAATACTTCAGTCTATAAAATCAGTTATAGACTGACCAAACCTGCAATTTTTTATTTAATTGAAGAAAATGGCAGGTTTTTTTTGACTTTTATTTCTATAATTTAAATAGATGAATCCTGTTTATTAAAAGCTATCTGCACCAAAAATTATAAATTTAACTTAATCATGAAAATCATGAAATCCTATAAATACTGATTCTGACATGATCAAAAATGGGCAATGAGTTAATTACTCATTACCCATGAATCAATCTACAATTCTTCTGCTTGCTTAGTAATAATTACATTTGCTTGTGTACTCGCCACTTTTGCGGCTTGCAAAATGGGAGTATTCGCAACTGAATTATTCGCTAAAGTAAACAACGGATTGGACAAAATACCCGCGATGGAAGTAGCAATTAAAGTTGCTATCAAGCCAACTTGTAAAGGTCTTAAACCTGGTAAATCCCAACGCACTTGAGGATAATTCTTCACTACGTCGGACATTTCTTGGGGTTCTTTAACCACCATCATTTTAACTACACGAATGTAGTAGTAGATGGAAACAACGCTGGTAACTAAACCTAGCAGAACTAACCAGTAAAGACCAGCTTGCCAACCTGCCCAGAATAAGTAAATCTTCCCGAAAAACCCAGCTAGTGGGGGAATACCACCCAAGGATAACAGAGAGATACTTAAACCGAGTGTGAGCAGTGGGTCTTTCTGATACAAACCTGAATATTCAGCAATTTGATCTGTTCCCGTCCGCAGAGAGAAGAGAATGATGCAGGTAAAGCCGCACAGGTTCATGAACAGGTAAACCAGTAAGTAAAATATCATACTGGAATAACCTGCATCAGTACCAGCAATTAAACCAATCATCACAAAGCCAGCTTGGGCAATGGATGAATAAGCTAACATCCGTTTCATGCTGGTTTGGGCTAAAGCAACTACGTTACCCAAGACCATACTGAGGACTGCTAGGGCTGTAAAGACAAATCTCCACTCGTCAGCGACGAGGGGGAAAACTACCGTCAATAAGCGGATAGCAAGTGCAAAACCTGCTGCTTTGGAACCGACAGATAAGAAGGCGATGACTGGGGTGGGAGCGCCTTCATAAACGTCTGGTGTCCACTGGTGGAAAGGTGCAGCGGAGATTTTGAAACCAATTCCCGCAATGACGAAAACAAGGGCAATTACAAAACCAAGAGATTGACTGACGTTAGCTGCGGCGATACCGTTAGCGATCGCACTCAATTCTGTTTGTCCACCGGATAAACCATACAGCAGTGATACACCGTATAAAAACACTGCTGTGCTGGAAGCTCCAATTAACAGGTATTTCAGGGCTGCTTCATTAGAACGAGGGTCACGCTTGGTATAACCTGTTAACAAATAAGAGGAAATACTCAGGGTTTCTAGGGAGATGAAAATCATCACCAACTCACTAGCACCTGATAAAAACATTCCTCCCAAAGTCGCAGTCATCAAAATGGCGATAAATTCTGCTAAAGCAGTACCACTCTGCTCTACATAGCGAATCGACATCAATATAGTCACAGCAGCAGACAGAGCAATGATACCGCGAAAGACAATACTGAGGTCATCACCATTAAAGCTCCCAGTAAAGCCGATGGGATTGGTGGAATCCCATTGTAAGTATAGGGCGACAATCGCAGCTGATAAACCAGCGATCGCCAGATATCCAATCCAGCGTGAAGATGTGCGCCCCAAAATCAAATCAACAATCAAAACCCCCAAGAGGGTGAGAATGACAATTCCCTCTGGTAAAATCGTTCCAGCATTTAACTGGGATGCAATATTAGCAAAATCCATGAGATGTATAGGTTTTGTCGATTAGAGATCAAGGCTAACTGAGTTAATTCTATCTATAGTTCTTGACCAAAATTGCATTTATCCGTATATTTTAAACTCACAGATGCTGGTTGACCATTCAATCTAAGTAATTATACTATTAAACCTCGTGTTATATTTTAGCTGATACAATGTCTGGATGAACCAAAAGAAAAATTCAGAATATTGCCAGATCGTTTGTACCTAGAGACTAAACACTTTTTTCAAAGTCTTGATTTTAGTTGTATTAAGACCACATTCAAGCTTAGAAATAGGATTTAAGCTTTTCCATTTACCTTTACTAGCACTGCAAATAATATCTGCTGCTGTTTCTATATCAACCTTGTCAAAGCCATCTATTTTATTTTGGGATAAATAATCTAACCGACTAAAAATTTCATCTCTTGTGGCAATTTTAATACTAATGCTCTCTGGGGGTGGTAAAGGTTGTGAAGTTGATATTGGTGGAGATACAAAGAAAATTTTAGATAGATGATCTAATTTTTTTCCCTTAGTAATACCGCATTTTAAAGTAGTTATCGGGTTTAAATTTGACCAACTTTCTCGATCTGCTGCTGCAATTTTGTCAGTAGCTATTACAGGGTCTACACCTTTTAATGCACTAGCTGGTTCAGCAATTAAATATCGCAGTGCTGCTAAAATAATATCTCTTGAAGCTGTAGTTAAATTAATTTTTGGTATAGCTTCTCTAGCTAAAATTTTCGCTTGTTCAATATTTTGAGATTCTGGGGAAATGACTATACACCAAACACGATCTAAACCAGCTTTTTGAGCAGCCGCATAAACCAATTGATTGCTAACTATTTGATATTTGTAATCAGCAATTTCTTGAACAATAGCCGGAATCCAATTGCGTCCATTAGCTTGTAAAATAGCTTCTGCTGCTGCTGTAACAATAAATTCTGATTCAGAGATTTTTTCACTAGGCTCAATTTCTTTTAAAAGCAGGTGCTTGAGTTTGCCAATATTATCAAAATCGCTCATAAAATAAAGTATTCCTTCGCTAAATCGAGATAATGTTGTGCAGCAGTAGAATGTTTAAAAGCAGCGGGTATACGATCAAATGCCGCACCTGATACAATTGCATAACTTGGTAGAATGAATATTTCTGTATTGGTATTAGCTTTTGTATAGTTAGGCCAAAAGTAAGGTTGTAAATTAATTTGTTTTGATTCTCTTATAATAATATCTTGAATTTCTTTATTTGCAGTTTTAAGCTGAGGAGGAGAAATACTTTCTCCATTAAAAAATATAGGTAATGCTATTGGTCCACCATCAGGTCTAGCTGCTTTAACTTTTGGGATAAAATCTTTAATCACTTTAGCTGCATTCTCTAGAGAAGCTAAATTGTTGTGTTTGGTAGGTATAAGCACAGCATCACAGGCATACAGGCTACTTTGACTAAAAAACATCCAATTTGTAGGACAATCAATAAATATGTAATCATATTCAGTTTTGAAAATCTTAATAGCATCTCTTAATCTAGCAGAACCTTTATCAATTTTTGCAACCAAGTCTTGCTCTGTAAATAATCCCATTTTTGGATCTGCTGGTATAACATCAAATTTTACTGTCTCTCCCGATTTGAATTTGACTCCAAAATGTTTAATGGTATTGCGAATATCTAAAGTTCTATCAGCTAGACAATCATATAAACTTATTTTTCCTAATTGTAATCCAAGGGAATTAGTTAAATCTCCTTGTTGTGGGTCAAAGTCAATTACAAGAACTTTTTTCCCCTTTCGGGTGAGAATTGCTGCTAAATTAACAGTTGTTGTGGTTTTACCAACACCACCCTTATTGTTGTAAACACAGACAGTCAATGCTTTCGGTGGATTATCAATCAAATTTTTGATGTGAGCAACAATATCATGAATATTGTCTTTTTTAATTAAAAGACTAGAAGTGGCAGGTACAACAACTTTTCCATGTTTTCTAAATAGCTGGATATGAACTGAATTAGTAATAATGCCCCATTGAGATTTTTGACAATTCGGAGAAAGTAAATATCTTTTGATTTGCTCTCTAGCTCTGATGTATTGAGGAGTCCCGTCCGATAAATTAATATTTGCTCCTGCACCTGTTGCTCGTGCCTTGACTTCGATTAGTAAATAGGGATTAGTTTTGGAAAATGAGAAATTATCACTAACAGCATTCTTGCGAGCGGCAAAATCTACTGTCCCATTTCCTGTAGAAAATGCTGGAATCTGCTCTTGTTGATTAAATCCCAGTGATTCTATCAGAGGGTCTACAAAACTTTTGCTGATCAGAGCTTCATTACTCTCATGTGGTAAAATACCATCTAAAATTTGATTCCAGTCTATAGTTACCATTACTTAATTACCAAACAAGAATTTGTATGAAAACTATGGCTTTTTTAGTTTAACCACATTTGTTACTGGAAGTAAGCCTGTATCTTCACTTATTTTAAATATACTTATTAATATACAAACAGGAAAACTGATAAATTAGGATAAGTATTTTTATAAGTATTTTTACTAGATATAGCTTAATTACAGTTGCTTGTTTAGGAAACCCACTAGCTGAAGATTGCGGAATAACTAAAAGATTTGCTTGTGCAAATCAACATTCATAACTATTTTGTCCGTCAGGGTGTAGTATTTAATGAAGCTAAACCTCAGATACTTAGTTAGGAATTAGCATTGCTTTTAATGTAATAATTAAAACAATTTGTAAGAATAATACGTAATTAGCCATAAATATTTTACTCAAATTTCCTAAAACGGATCATCAAGCGTTCAGAAGCGATGCTTCCAAAGTGCTATAGCTTCGCTCTCTTCGAGACGCTTCGCGAACGCCGCAGGCATCGCACTTTAGCTAAAGTTAAGTGAGGTATTCTTTGTCCCTCAACCGGCTCCACAGGCAGAGTCAGGTAAAGTAGAATTTATAATTGCTCAGAACCTCCAGTCCTCAACGAAAGAAGGCATCACCCCAGTTACACTTCAGGGATATTTTGAAAACTGTAGTCGCCAATTGTGCGTTAGATAAGTTAAAGATGGAAATATCTAAGCAATTTACATTTTGCATTGCCATTTCCAGTCTTCTGGGGCTGACTGTACCTAAAGTTGAAAGAATTTTCACCCTTTTGGGCAGTTTGTGTAAGGATAAAATCACTGCTTAGGCGTGATATTTCATCTTGACATTTCGCCAAAATTATCTCAACTTGACTGTTTAGCTTCAAAGCTATTCTTTTTTTTGAAATTTCCATGTCAACTCTCGTCATCGTCGAATCTCCAACCAAAGCTCGTACCATTCGCAACTACCTGCCCAAAGACTATCGGGTAGAAGCGTCAATGGGTCACGTGCGTGACCTCCCCCAGTCGGCTAGTGAAATTCCTGCTGCTGTCAAAGGGGAAAAATGGGCGCAGCTTGGGGTGAATATAGAAGCCGACTTTGAACCGGTGTATGTCGTCCCCAAGGACAAAAAGAAAATTGTCACTCAGCTGAAAGATGCCCTCAAAGGTGTTGATGAATTGATTTTGGCAACTGACGAAGACCGGGAAGGTGAAAGCATCAGTTGGCATTTATACCAATTGCTGAAGCCAAAAGTGCCTACTAAGCGAATGGTGTTTCACGAAATTACCCAGGAAGCTATTAAAAAAGCTTTGACAGACTGCCGTAATATTGATGAGCAATTGGTTCGCGCCCAAGAAACTAGACGAATTTTAGATCGACTGGTGGGATACACCCTATCGCCCTTGCTCTGGAAAAAAATCGCTTGGGGATTATCCGCAGGAAGAGTGCAATCTGTAGCGGTGCGGCTGTTGGTCAATAAGGAACGCCAACGCCGTGCTTTCCATGAAGGTACATATTGGGATTTGAAAGCCAGTTTATTGCAGGAAAAAAGCCCCTTTAGCGCCCAGTTGGTGACTTTTGGAGGTACTAAAGTTGCTACAGGCAGCGATTTTGATCCCACAACGGGACAAATAACCGCTGGACGCAATGTGGTGCTGCTGAATGAGGAACAAGCTTTAGAACTGAAGGAACGTCTGGAGGGTAAAACCTGGACTGTGACGGATATGGAAGAACGTCCAGTTACCCGTAAACCTTCACCACCGTTTACTACCTCGACGCTGCAACAAGAATCTAACCGCAAGTTGCGTCTTTCAGCACGGGATACAATGCGGGTTGCTCAGAATTTGTACGAGCAAGGGTATATTACCTATATGCGTACAGATTCGGTGCATTTGTCAGATCAAGCGATCGCTGCTGCTCGCAGTTGTGTGGAACAAAAGTACGGTAAGCAATATCTCAGCCCCCAACCCAGACAATACACCACTAAATCCAAAGGCGCACAAGAAGCACACGAAGCCATCCGCCCCGCTGGTAGCACTTTCCGCACACCCCAAGAAACGGGTTTAGGCGGAAGGGAATTTGCAGTATATGATTTAATTTGGAAGCGTACTGTAGCTTCACAAATGGCTGATTCTCGCCAGACCCAAATTACTGTCCAACTGCTAGTTGAAGATGCAGGTTTTCGTTCTTCTGGGAAACGCATTGATTTTCCAGGCTACCTACGCGCCTACGTCGAAGGGTCTGATGATCCCGAAGCCGCATTAGAAGACCAAGAAGTAATTTTACCACCCCTCAAAGTCGGAGATCATCCCACTTGCACAGAACTGGAAGCTGTGGGACACGAAACCCAGCCTCCCGCTAGGTACACCGAAGCTAGTCTGGTAAAAACTTTAGAAAGTGAAGGTATTGGTCGTCCTAGTACCTATGCCAGCATTATTGGTACGATCATCGATAAAGGTTATGCTCAGTTGGTGAGTAATGCTTTAATTCCTACTTTTACGGCTTTTGCTGTCACCGACTTGCTGGAGAAGCATTTCCCCGATATTGTTGATCCTAGCTTTACCTCGAAAATGGAGCAAACCCTCGATGATATTGCTACAGGTGAAGCTAAGTGGCTACCTTACCTCCAGAAATTTTATCTGGGAGAACATGGTTTAGAAACCTTGGTGAGAGAACAGGAAAGTCAAATTGATGCGACTAAAGCCAGAACTGTAGAACTAGAAAACTTAGATGCTAAAGTCCGCATTGGTAAATATGGTCCTTACATCGAAGTAGAAAATGGTGAAGGTGTGGTGACAGCGTCTATTCCTAAAGACCTCACACCCGCTGACCTCAACCCCAAACAGGTAGAAGTCCTGCTGCGCCAAAAAACTACCGGGCCTGACCAGGTGGGACGACATCCCGAAACTGGTGAACCAATTTATGTGAAAATTGGCACTTATGGACCTTATGTGCAGTTGGGTGATAAAACCGAGGAAAATCCTAAGCCTAAACAAGCTTCCTTCCCCAAAGGGGTAACACCGGAAAATCTCACATTAGAGGTAGCTGTGGGGCTGTTGGCATTACCTCGAACCTTGGGAGTACATCCGGTGACGGGAGGAAAAATACAAGCTAGTTTAGGACGGTTTGGTCCCTATGTGGTTCATGACCAAGGCAAGGAAGGAAAAGATTATCGTTCTCTCAAAGCGGCTGATAATGTATTGACGATTTCCCTAGAGCGTGCGTTGGAGTTATTGGCAGAACCAAAAAAGGGGCGTAGTTCTAGCAGCAGTAAATCTAAAGCAGCTTTACGGGAACTGGGTACTCATCCAGATGATGATGCATCTGTAAATATTTACGATGGCCCTTATGGTCCTTATATTAAGCATGGCAAAACTAATGTCAGTCTTCCAGAAGGTCAGTCAGTGGAAACTATCACCCTGTCAGCTGCACTAGAATTGCTGCAAGCTAAAGCATCTACTAAATCTACAAGCAGAACAAGTAAATCAACGACTTCTAAAACTAAGTCAAGTACGACCAAATCATCAACTACTAGAGGGAAAAAGAAAGAAGCATCAAATTAGGGACTAGGGAGATGGGAAATTCCGAGATTTTACTCCTTACCCTTTCCCTTATCCTTGTGATAATCTAATAAGTAAGCAAGAACACAAAACCAAATTTTCACTTGGTTTATGGGGCCGTTCAGTCAGCGTAAAACTCAGTCCCTTTAGGGCTGAGATAGAAGCTATTTGTGCGATTTTAATCGCTCAATTCTTTGACTCTGCTTGCTTAGTATGTGATATAATTAGCGCAAGACCGAAAGTTAGTATAACTAAACAACGTAAAAACTTAACTAGATTGGTTGAGTGCGTAGTCTCACATAAAAGTGTAGCAGTTTAGAAAAGCTAGATTGAGGGCATACTTCCGCTAAACAGAAACTTTGTTGTGTACGGTAGGGCATACCGAAACTTAGGCTTGGGGAGAAGATAACTCTACTTTGGTTGGCGCAATCCTGTCAGAGTAAGTAGTAACTTCGGTAAACCAAGAATCTCACTGTCTTTAGACCTGAGAGTGCCAAGTCTTAGAATACAGGAATGTATCAGCCTGATTAGAAACGAAAAGTGCGACAATTAGCCCGTTTCTATGATCCTGTTAATCAAAATTGAGGTAGTATCTCAGGAGCGTTCAGTTCAATGGACTATATAGAAAAGGTACTGGAAAAGCTTAAAGAATTAGCGCGGAAGCTAGTTGAAGCCTTGCTGGGGCCAGAGGCTGAACCGGAGCCGGAACTAATTCCGATTCCTGTGAATGAACGTTACCGTCGGCGCTAATGACCTCAAGGTATTGGAGTTAACCTTGGCAATTTTAAGTATTTTAGTACTGCACGGACCAAACCTCAATTTACTAGGACAGCGAGAACCGGGAATTTACGGTTCTCTCACCCTAGAGGAAATTAACCACTTGTTAGCAGCGGAAGCTTTCAAGTTAGAGGTTAAGGTTACCGCCTTGCAGTCAAATCATGAAGGAGTTTTGCTGGATGCAATTCACGGGGCATTAGGACAATACCAGGGAATTGTGATTAATGCCGGGGCATATACTCATACCAGTCTAGCTCTCAGAGATGCGATCGCTGCTGTGAATTTACCTGTAGTAGAGGTACATCTGAGCAATATTTACCGCCGAGAAGACTTTCGTCATCATTCTTACATAGCCCCCGTGGTAATTGGCCAAATCAGTGGTTTTGGTGTCCAAAGTTATTTGTTGGGTTTACAAGCACTGGTACATCATCTGAAAAAAGATGAAGTTTAAGAGTATGTGTAGATTTTGGCTTTTGGAAGAAATACTTAAATAAATATAAAATCCAAAATCTAAAATCTAAAATCTAAAATTTATATGCGTTATTCTCTCGTAAATCGGGTTAGAGGCACTTTCCTGGGAGCATTGCTAGGGGAAAGCTTAACTACTCAGAATGCTTGTAATTTAGGGGAAATTGCGGTTCTGGGTAGTGAAAGTTTAATTATATTGGGTAGATTAGATGTAGATGATTGGTTAAAGCGTTGCCAAAAAGCATCCGTTGATTTAGAAAGTAGTAATACTGCTTGGGCAAAAATAATTTTAGCCGCCTTACCAGTGGCGATTTTTTTTCACGAAGATCCTATTAAACTCAAATACAATTTGCTGCAAGTATTACACATTTGGAATCCGCAGCCAGTGGTAACAGATGCGGCTTTAATTATGGGATATGCGATCGCCAAATCTCTGACAGAAAAACTCGATCCTTTGACCCTTATTTCCCAAACTATTTCTTTTTTGGGAGAAACCGAAACATTATTACCACAAAAATTATTAAAAGTCAATACTTTATTAGAGCAAGGGGCGGGATTAGAACAGGCGCGAACCGAATTCAGTAGGCAAGAAAAAATAAGTAACAATATTGCATTAGCCTTTTACTGCTTTCTGAGTACCTTAGAAGATTTCCGGCTGACAGTTTTGCGGGCTACTGATAATTCTGGAAGGCAAGACTATTGGTATTTAGGCTCTCAGTCCACAGTTGCGTTTACTGGAGCCTTATCAGGGGCATATAACAGTACATTAGGTATTCCTGTCAATTGGCAAATTTTATTATCATCTGGCGATCAACCAGTATGGGGAATGAGCAGCTTTTCCCAGATGTTAAAGTTAGCTGATGCCCTTGTGGCAGTCTGGTCAGGTGCGTATAATATGACTCCAAATACCAAGGAGTTCACAAAAGAAGGATGTGACATAAATTGGGAATTGGCTCCACTTTCTATCTTCGCTGCACCTCGTGTAATTCGCCCGCGTTGAAAAATCAGGCGTTGCTAAGAGTATGATTTTGTTTCACGCAGAGGCGCTCCAGTCACAGAGAGTAAGAGTTTGAAATCATTGATTTTTCAATTTCATACCCTAATTCAGCAACGCCAAAACTTTGTACCTCACGAGCATGGGAACTGCTATATGTATATTTGGAGTCAACTGCTACAATTGACACAAGCCAATCAGTGAGAGGTTAGTTAATCAACAGTAAATAATCGCTGTGGTATATATAGTCGTTTGGGTTGTCTTGGGAAAAAACTGTATATAGTAGGTGAGGTTAATAATTCATGGAGCAGTAGTTACGATTGTCTTGTTTTAGGCTATCAAAGTAAGCAACTACCAGCCAGAGGTAATGAAAACGCAGCGATTTTTGCAGTCCTTGACCCGGCAATTGCGGCAATTGCGGCGACAGTACAAAGTGTTATGCCGTCAAGGAAAGTGGCTTGGTTTGGTGAGCAGTTCCAGGAGTCAAAGTAGTCATAAAAAACTTTTCAGAACGATTATTCGGAATATACTGTTGTATTTATTACCCACTAGTGAGGAAGGTGGACACCGACAAGGAAGGAAAGCTCCTCAATCAACTGCAAAATCTTTGACCAGTAATCATGGCATTTATGCAGTTGTTTTCCGCTGGTTACATCAACAGCGTTCTGCGGTGATTTTGGTCATTGCTGTGGTAACTTTAACAGGTGTAATGGGGCATGAATTATACAACCAGCCCCAGATGAAAATTGGGACTATTGCACCACAAACCTTTATTGCTCCATATTCTGCAAGTATCGAAGATCAGCAACAAACGGAAGCAGAACGCAAATTAGCACAGGCGAATTCTCACCCTGTATTGATGATAAATACCCAGAAAAATGAGCAAATTAACGAAAATTTGCGCCAACTGCTGGAAGATGCGAATGAACTTCGTGCTATTGCTGGATCTTTTCCTTTTTTCGATGTTTCAATCTTGTCTATTCCTACCCAGCGATATCTTCGTTCTTGTGTGCCATCAGAATGGGAAAAGCTAAAACTAGCTTTAGAAAATTATCAGAAACAAATTTATCCGTCGATACCTAAGTCAAGGACAGCAGACAGATACCAATTTTCTAGGTCGTTGCCTAGTCCTTTGTCACGCTTATCGACAGATGCAATTAAAGAGGAAAGTAAGATTGGCAAACCTGATTTTGATCAAGCATTAGCAGAACTAAAAGCTTATAGCATCACTACCCCAAATAAAAATCTATCTTTACTTATGACCCAAATATCCCAAATCAGAGCAGGATATGGTCAAGCTAGTGCCAAACTTTTACAGATGGAGGCTGAAAGGAAACAAGCAGTATACGGGGAAACGGTGCTTTTGGATCTGTCAGATGAAGACTGGACAAAAACACAAATGGGAATCCATCAAAGCGCAGAACGGATACTTACCCAAGGCATACCACCAGGACTACCGCGCAGTATTTTACAGGATGCGGTGAATCTACAACTACAACTCTCTGTACCTGGTGAAGCTGAATTCTTAGCAACTAAAGTATTGTTGACTGTACTGCGGCCGAATCTCCAGCAAGATGTAGAACAAACAAAACAACAGGCTCAACTAGCAGCAGAACAAGTGGCATCTGTAATGCAAAAGGTGCGTCAAGGAGAAGTGATTCTCAAGAAAGGGGAGCGGATTACAGCATGGAAATTTGATGTCCTGGATTATTATAACTTGAATCGCCGAGAGGTGAATTGGCTGGGTTTGAGTCTTTTAGCAGGTTTGGTTATTGCTGCTATTGGCGTTTTTGCGTGGGTGGAACGGCGGCTTGGTAGTCATTTGCGAGAAAGCGATCGCTTGTTGATATTACTCCTAACTCTGAGTATTCCTAGTGTTTTGGCGATGGGTGTACCTTATGCTACGTGGAGTGCAATCGGTTTATTATTGGGAAGCTTTTACGGCGGTACTTTGGGAGTGACTGTGGTAGGGCTAATGTCGTTAATACTACCCATTACTATAGAGATTAATAAGATTGGACTAGTCGCTGGTGCTGCGGGGGGAATCTTGAGTAGTTATTTGGCTCAAAGGTTCAAATCCCGCGAAGAATTGGCGTTATTAGGTATTGTGATTGCTTTAACTCAAGGAAGTATTTATTTATTTCTGAATATACTTGTTGGTGCAGCATTTGTTCACGCTTGGTATACGATTCTGCAAAATGCGCTGTTATTTGGTTTATCTGGTTTGGCTTGGAGTATTATCGCTTTGGGTTTAAGTCCTTATCTGGAAACATTGTTTGATTTAATTACGCCTATCCGATTGGCAGAACTAGCTAATCCTAATCGTGCTTTGTTAAAGCGACTGGCTACGGAAACTCCGGGAACTTTTCAACATACTTTGTTTGTGGCGACTTTGGCGGAGGCTGCGGCGAAAAAGCTGCGCTGCAATGTTGAGTTGGTCAGGGCTGGGACACTATACCATGATATTGGCAAAATGCACGACCCATTGGGATTTATTGAAAATCAAATGGGGGGTCCAAATAAACATGAGACGGAAATTAAAGATCCTTGGAAGAGTGCAGCCATTATTAAGAAGCACGTAACTGAGGGTTTGGTAATGGCTAAGAAGCATAGTTTACCGACGGCGATTCAAGCTTTTATTCCTGAACATCAAGGAACAATGGCGATCGCTTATTTTTATCACCAGGCACAGCAAATGGCTAAGGACGACCCTAGTATCATATTAGATCAAGCTGATTTTTGCTATGATGGACCTATTCCCCAATCTAGGGAAACAGGAATTGTCATGTTAGCTGATTCCTGTGAAGCCGCGTTGCGAAGTCTTAAAGATGCGACTCCAGAACAAGCATTAAGTATGCTGAATAATATTATCCGTGCTAAATGGCAAGAGGGGCAATTGGTAGATTCGGGATTGACGAGGGAGGAAATGCCAAAAATTGCTCAACTTTTTGTGGAAGTTTGGCAACAATTTCATCATAAACGTATTGCTTATCCTAAGTCAAAAACTAGTAATGATAAATCGGGTAATAGTTAATAGATAAGCGATCGCTTTTTTTGCTATCAGAGCCAAATTAGGCGATCGCACCTCTTCAAAAATGCGATCGCCCTCATCTGTCTATATTTTGTTTTTTAGCAAATCAACTATAACCGTACTCCATTTAACTTGAAATCCACAATGATTATTTTTACCTGTGTAGGGCAGTATTACACTTAATCCTCTACCCAATATAGTTGGTTGCCACAGATTAGCAGCTTTGTACTGTAACTGCATTTCTTGAAGTAGTTGATTAACCTTAATAGCACTAATTTTTTTACTAGTGAGTTTTTCTAATTCTCTACCAATTTCTGTGGGAGTTAAGAATTGAGTTTGCACTGTCATTTGATGTAACCTCGGTAACGTTAGTTAGAGGTTATGATTTGGGAATTTCCCAAGGCAAGAATCGGTTAACTAAGGCTGGAAGTCTTGTATAATAGTAAATACAGAGTTTGGGAACTTGTTTATCTTTGGGAATTCCCAAACTTTTTTACAAAAAATTATTATACTCAGTCTATGAATAAACCTAAGAAAGAACCTAATTTCAGTGCTGCCGCTAAACAGCGTACCAGTCGCTTTTTAGAAGAATTACTATCTTATGTTTTGGATAACCCCGATGATCTAGACATCAAATACAGATGGGAAGATAAAGATAGTAATAATCCCAAATTAATTATTTATGAAACTCCACGGAGATTCTTAGTAAAACTAGCCAAATTAGACAAAGATGATTACTTTTACGAAGTTATTAGAAATTTGATCCATTTGGAACTATGTGAAGATAGACGCACAAGTACACAGGGAAGCACTAATTGGCACTTTGCCTTGAAACTTTGGAGTAAAGATAAACAAAAAATTTGAGAGCTTTTGATAAACTTTGGGAATCTCAAAGACTTGAGAAATCAAAAAAATTAGATAATCATCAAACTAAATCCAAAATATTAGGCAAGCTTTCTCAAGTACCAGAACAACCTTTAAATTTCCTACCACGTCCTCATGAACTCAATAAAATCAAAAGTTTATTACTTGAGAATGAAAACCAAAGAGTAGCCGTTACAGGAATTTCTCATCGTGTGGGTTTACAAGGTATGGGAGGAATTGGCAAATCAGTTTTAGCCGCAATTTTAGCCCATGATGAAGACATAAGAAGTGTTTTCCCTGATGGTATTTTGTGGATAACACTTGGACAGCAACCAGCACTAACCTTAAGACAATTAGATTTAGCTAAAATGCTGGGTGATAGTTCGCAAATATTTCAAGATGTGCAACAAGGTAAAGTCTATTTAGGTGAATTATTTGCAAATAAAGCTTGCTTACTAATTATTGATGATGTTTGGAAAACTAAAGACGCGCAAGCCTTTAATATTTTAGGTCAGCGTTGCAAGATGTTGATTACAACACGGGATAGTAGGGTATTAGAAGGAGTAGGTGCTGTTAATCATCCAGTAGACTTGCTAACAGTTCCAGAATCACTAGCATTACTAGCTTTATGGGCAAAACAACATCCAGAAACTTTACCTCCAGAAGCACATCAAATAGTAGAAGAATGTGGTAGATTACCCTTAGCATTAGCCATGATTGGGGCAATGTTAAAAGGTAAGCCAGACCCTTGGAAAAATGTATTATATAAACTTCGTAATGCTGATTTAGAGAAAATAGAAGCTGAATTTCCTGAAAATTATCAATATCCAAACTTACTCAAAGCAATACAGGTTAGTGTTAAAGCATTAGAACCTGATTTACAAAAACGATATCTAGATTTTGCTGTTTTTCCAGAAGATACACTAATTTCTGAAGCAGTTTTACAAACTTTTTGGCAATCGGAAGGGTTAAATGAACATGATATCCAAGATCATATTAATTTACTCGTAGAAAGATCCCTAATTCGTCGTGATGAGAAAAATTGTTTAACTTTACATGACCTTCAATATGACTATGTACTTAAGCAAGCTGGTGATTTATCCATACTACATAATCGTTTATTAGCTGCTTATTCTCAATATTGTTCTCATGGTTGGCATACAGGAATAAATGATGGTTATTTCTTTCAAAATTTGGCTTACCATTTGAGAGAATCAGGACGCAAAGATGAACTGTATAGACTTTTGACACAATCACCTGATTGGATGGAGGCAAAATATATTGCTTGTATAGGTGATGCAGCATACGTCGCTGATTTGCAATTGGCAATAAATAATTTTACTGATCCTTTAACCGCAGATGAATTATTAATTTTAGTGCAACTACATACAGCACGGCAAATAGTTAATCAAAGAGTTAGTTTATATAATAATGATGATTTAGCTACCTTAGTTTGGTTGGATAGAGAAGAAGAGGCTTTAAATCATGCTCGTTTAAGATTAGAGATTGAAGAAAGATTTTATGGATTAATCACTATTTATAAATCTCTTTATGAAAAGAAAACACCTAAGCCAGAAATTTTAGATGAAATCTGGGAAATTATTAAATCAATGGATGGCTTAATTAAACTTGAAGCGTTTTGTGATTTGGCTAATTTAATTTGTAAAATAGGGACTGATTCCAAAACCTATAACGCTATTTTATCTCAAACATTTGAGTTATTTGAAAATAAAAATTATCTATTAAATTCTTGCCAAGATGACTGGGCTAAAATGAAATTTCTTCAAATTCTAAGTAAATTGGCTTTATTACTATTTATTCTTGGAAAAGATGAACTTGCATATATAACTTTTGTTGAAGTTCACGAAGCCATAAAATTATGCAAAAAAAATTTTCAACTACCAAAATTATGGATTACTCTAGTTATAAATCTAGCCGAAGCTAATTTTTTTCATCAAGCTTACAGCATATCACAAATAATTGAAGGAAATTATTTCAAAATAAATGTACTCAGTCATTTAGCCAAAACATTATTTAACAAGGGAATGCAAGCAGAGGCTAAATTATATCTTGCCGAAGTACAGGAAATCGCCACGTTATTAAATGACAGTGTTGGAGCAGAACAAGCACTTATAGAAATAGTATCAGCAACTGCTTATGCTGGAGATATTAAGCAAGCTCAAGAATTTTTATTAATGATAGGTGATAATGGTTGGTATACACACGCTTTAATGCAATTATCAATAGCATTAGCTAGATGTGGTAATTTCTTAAAAGCTGAAGAGTTTATTCAAAAAATTGAAGATAGAGGAATAAAAAACAGTGAAGATAGAGAAATAATTGAAACACTAGCCAAGATTGATTTATTATCCAACGCAGAAGAAATAGCAAATAAAATCAAGTATATACCAGAAAAAATAATAGCTCTTACTAGCTTAATAAAATCACTTCATAAAAAAGGGCAAAAGGATGAATCTGAAAACCTATTTTCAACAGTCAAGATACATTTGGAATTAATGCCTGAAAATATAGGTGAGGAAAATTTATTAGCTGTTTGTACTGCACTAGCTAAAATTAAGCAATTTGCACATGGACTAGCTAGGATAAAAGTAGATGATATAGATATTTTTATAGAGACATTAACAGACTGGGATACGGCTTTTGAAGAAGTTGAAAGTGGTTTATCTATCGTGATTTTCAGAGAAGTAATCCGTATTGCCAGTTGGGTAAGTCCTCACTGGCAGGAGATTTATCAGATTTTTCCTAATGTCAAAAGAGACTAACTTTAAAATCTTTGTTGTTTCTGGTATAATATAAAATAACCTCCAAAGTAATATAATTTCTATTACCTTAGAGGTTAATATTCTACTTTTTATTCCACAGTTACAGACTTCGCCAAATTCCTTGGCTGATCCACATCTAAACCCCGCCGTGCTGCAATATGATAAGCTAACAATTGCAAAGGTATAACTGTAAGAATAGGCGATAGAATTTCCTCCACTTCAGCCACAGGAATTAAATCATTAAAGATTTCCGCAGCTTCCCCATCATTAACAGAAGTCACCCCAATTAAACGGGAATCTCTCGCTTTCGCTTCTTGAGAATTAGAAATCACCTTTTCATATACACTACCAGGCATAGCGATCGCCACGACAGGAACTTTCGCATCTAACAATGCAATGGGTCCATGTTTCATTTCTCCTGCTGGATATCCTTCCGCGTGAATATAGCTAATTTCCTTTAATTTCAAAGCCCCTTCTAAAGCAATGGGAAAATTAATTCCTCTCCCTACAAAAATGAAATCTTTTGTTTCTGCAAAGTCATGAACTAAATGCTCAATATATCTCTCTTGAGTTTCTAAAATCGCTTCAATTTCTGCGGGTAACTGACGCAAACCTGCAACTATTTCTGCTAATCTAGCAGCAGTAATTGTTTGCCGCCGATAAGCTAAATCTAAGGCCAAACCATAAAACGCCATCAACTGGGCAATAAAAGTTTTTGTCGCTGCAACACCAATTTCAATACCCCCATGAGTATTGATAATATTCGCAACCATGTTACCCAAGCTACTTTCTGGGCGGTTAGTGATGCCTAAAAGTCGCGCTTGATACTTAGCCTGTCTTCCATGTCTACGTTCCTTTTCCATCGCTAAAGCTGCTAAAGTATCCGCAGTTTCCCCTGATTGTGTCACACCAATAGTTAAAGTATTAGCTGTCAAAGGTGCAGGTGCATAGCGAAACTCAGAAGCATACTGTACTTGAGTAGGAATTTCCGCCAATTGTTCTAACAAGTATTTACCGACTAAAGCCGCGTGCCAACTTGTACCACAAGCCACAATTTGAATTTGTTCTAAATCTGCGTAAAACTCCTCAGCTAAACCCAGCGTCACAGGTGTTGCTGAACTAGCAGGAAAATAAGCTTCTAAACAAGCCCTAACTACTCCTGGTTGCTCATAGATTTCCTTGAGCATAAAATGTTTGAAACCCTGCTTTTCCACCATGATGGGATTCCAATTCAAGGTGCGGGGATGCTTTTTCAAGCGATGTCCAGCAAAGTTATACACTTCAACACCCAAAGGAGTCAAACGAGCGATTTCGCCGTTTTCGAGAGGCAATACAGCACGGGTATAGGGGACAATCGCCGGAGTATCGGAAGCACAGAAAAACTCACCTTGGCCAAAGCCAATCACTAAAGGCGCTTGTTGGCGAACTACAATCAACTCATCAGGAAAGTCAGCAGAAATGGCAGCTACAGCAAAAGCCCCTTCTAACTTACTCACCGCTGCCAGCACTGCATCTAAAAAAGCAGAAGGGGAGGCAGAATTTTCAGGAGAATGTTTTAAACATTCTGCGATGAGATGGGGAATAACTTCTGTATCTGTTTCTGAACGAAATTCGTGTCCTAGCCCCTTCAGGTGTTCCCGTAACTCCCGATAATTTTCAATAATGCCATTCTGCACCACTGCTACCCGCAGCGCCGTATCCATGTGTGGATGAGCATTATATTCTTCTGGTTTACCATGAGTTGCCCAGCGAGTGTGACCAATACCAATTTGGGCAAGATTTTCGATTTGTTCCAGTTTGGAACGCAAATTCAGCAGTTTACCCTTAGCCCGCACACAATGAACGTCACCTTCCCAAATGGTGGCAATTCCAGCTGAGTCATAACCTCTATACTCTAGCTTTTCTAGCCCAGCTAGTAAAATATCTGTCGCCGCTTGAGTGCCTATATAGCCAACAATTCCGCACATTTTTTATACCACTTTAGTTACAAGATTATTATTATGTTGTCACTTGCACCCTATTAACGCGAATATTGGCTTGACAACTTTTCACTATTCATGGTTCCTGAATTTATTAACTTATAGTTAGTTGTCAACATAAGCATAAAGGGTTAATTATATCAAATAAAAAGGAGTAACTTAGCAAGTTGCTCCCTTAATCACTAGCTCAGGTATCAATATATAACCATGACTTATCCAAAAAGTCGGGTATCTGGTTATTAAAAAGTTTTAAGTGCTGAGTCCTGAGAGAAGAAGCAAGAATCATGTTAGTCGATGGATTTCTTGTTTCTCCCTAGCTCAGTCCTCAGCACTATTTTACTGAGTATTTTAAATTCCCAGTATTTTAGTATGCTAGACCCATACTGCGAGTTGTTTCAGCGCCCAGATAAACCCGGATGCTCAAAAAGTCAGTGGGGCAAGCTGTTTCACAACGTTTGCAGCCTACGCAGTCTTCTGTGCGGGGTGAAGATGCCACTTGAGCAGCTTTACAGCCATCCCAAGGAACCATCTCTAGAACGTCAGTGGGGCAAGCGCGGACGCATTGGGTGCAGCCGATGCAGGTATCGTAGATTTTTACGGTATGAGACATTGAAAAAACTGCTCCTTTCAGGTGTTCTTCTCTGGGAAGGAATCATAATCAAGGCATAGTTTACCGCAGTGCTGGATGGGCTGTAAGTAAAAGGCTACATAACTTCAAACAATTTAATAAGCTCTCTCAACAGTTTATCTGCCAAGATCGCCGCTATTCAGCTTTAATCAGCAACATCGCCCTCTGGCGTTGAAGTTGTTGACTCTCCAGAACAAAGCCAAATTGTAAAGATGTGTAAAGCCCAAGTCAATTCCCCAAAGCTAAACCTATAGTACCTATTGATTGATGGCTATGCAATGTCAGAAGCCACAAGATGGCAAAGAAATCATAACATTCAGTTATGGAGGCAGGAGGTTAGTAGCTAGTTACTGTTTTCTTAACTAACACTAACAAATACTCACATTTGCTCAAAATTTCCGCTCATCTGCTCTTGATGACAGAATCACAGTAAAATACTTGTATGCTACTAGGATTCAAGACCCAACTCAAAGTCAACAAGC